>JAXMLI010000165.1:0-4480 GCA_034368785.1 Smithellaceae bacterium
GCCACGACTTCGCTAGGCCCTCCAAAAGGCACCGAAAATGACATGTTTTGGGGACTGGAGGGATGCGCTCCGTCGCGTCCGCTGGAGTTCTGCAAGAAACTCATGGGCAGGCAATATTTGTCTTAACTCGGCCACTCAAGACTGAATCTTTACGATCAGACCTTAAACTGCCCTACTATATCCGTGAGTTCCGTTGCCAGTCTTGCCAGATCAGAGGAGGACCGGGCAATCTGGTCGGAAGAGGTGGATGTTTCTTTTGAGACAACGGCAATAGTCTCAATATCGCTGCTGATCGTCTCCGACACGGTGGACATTTGCTCTGTCGCCGTGGCGATCTGCTGAACCATGGCCTGGAGTCCATCCACGCTCGTTACGATATTGGTTAAAGCGATGCCGGCCCTGGTGGAATACTCCACCCCGGCGTTTACCCTCTCGGTCCCTTTATCCATTGCTTCCACGGCGCCCTTCACCTCATCCTGAATCGCCATGATCATCTTTCCGATCTCCAGGGTGGCCTTGGCCGTCCTTTCCGCCAGCTTTCTCACCTCATCGGCAACCACGGCAAATCCCCGCCCCTGTTCCCCCGCGCGCGCCGCCTCTATTGCCGCGTTTAAGGCCAGCAGATTGGTCTGGTCGGCGATGTCATTTATCACCCGGACGATCTCGCCAATCTGTTTCGACCGCTCACCCAAAGACGCTACCATCTGCGCCGATTCATTGACCGTATCGGCGATGGCCTTGACCTCCTCCACAGACCGCGCGACAACCTCTCCCCCTTCCTTGGCCGTTTTTGCCGCCTCGGTGGCCGCAAAGGCGATGTTCGAGGCATTGCTCGCGATATCTATCACCGTCTGCGACATCTCCGTGGACGAGGTGGCAATCTGCGCGGCTCTCCCGGACTGCTCTGCCACGCCTTTCGACATCCGCTGCGAGGAGCCGCTCAACTGACTGCTGGCGGAGGCCACGCTGCCGGCGGAGGCGAGGATGTCTTTTATCATCTTGTTCAAGGCCCCGACCATATTGTTCATGTTCCGGGCCAGGATGCCTATTTCATCGTTATTGCCGTGATCGATGCTGGTCCGTAAGTCGCCGTCGGACAACTGTTGAACCTTTCCCACTAAATTGGCGAGGGGTTTGAGCGCCCTGCCGATGATGATAAATAAGACTAGGGCCATAGACATTACGCCCAATGCCCCCAGCCCCAGATAGAGATTCCGGGAGGATTTTATCGCGGCAAAGGACCGTTTCAACGGTATCTTTATTTCGAGGGCGCCCAGGACAGTCCCTTCCTTTACCGTATGGCAGGTCAGGCAGTTTGTACCAAAATGATCCGATTTGGCACTGTATGGATACACGCCTCTGAGGATTTCCCCTTCCAGGGAAACCTTCTCCACGCCCTTTTCCAGAACCTCTTTTTCCACCGCGTCCTTTGGGTATTCCTCCGGCAATCCCTTGCCATAATCTTTGTCAATTCCCTCGGATCTAATAACCCTTATGTCTGCTATATGTTTCATCTTTTCAATGAATGGCGTTCTGCCGTCTTTAAAATTACCCATTTTCTTCATGGCAATGAAGGCATTCCAGGTCGTATCCCGGTAACCTGCCATGGTTGAATTCACCGCTTCATCCATGACAATTTGCCTTGTTTTACTTATGGTTACAAAGACCGTGAGTATAATTCCCACAAATATTATGGCCACCACCGGCACCATTATCTTTGTCTTTAATGACAGATCCTTGAAGTTCATGGCGTTCTCTCCTTCTCTGCGAGATAAAGAAAATGGTCCGTCCGCACCCCGTCTGGCGCTGTGATTTCGAGGTCACTGCCTACATTGCTATCACGAAATTTGTCAATCAATTTTATCTTGACATATCAAGGCTGAATTGCTAGGGGTAGTGTCAAGTATGGAGGCCTTTTGCATGTTCGGGAAATACGTTTCGCATATCCACATCATCGCCATAATTCTCCTCGGTATAATTATTCCCCTCTACGGCGGGGCGGGGTGATGGTTTAGGCTTAAGATAACCTTTAAAAACCGTTGCCGACGCCGGCAACGGTTTTTTTTTGCCGTTAATCCGCCGCTGGCAAAATAAGATCGCAAGGGCATATCAAGCCCCTTGGGGAGAAAAAATGAAACTGACAGGGTCGCAAATATTTTTTAAAACATTGAAACTCGAAGGGGTAGATACGATCTTCGGGTATCCGGGCGGCACAGTAATGGACATCTATGATGAAATGTACCGTCAGGATATCAGACATGTCCTGGTGCGCCACGAACAGGGGGGAGTTCACGCCGCGGACGGTTACGCCCGCACCACCGGCAAGGTGGGCGTATGTCTGGTCACCTCCGGTCCCGGGGCCACCAACGCCGTCACGGGAATCGCCACGGCCTTTCTGGATTCGGTGCCGCTGGTGGTTTTCACGGGACAGGTGGCAACCAGGTTCATCGGCAATGATTCCTTCCAGGAGGTTGATATCACCGGGATTACCCGTTCCTGCACCAAGCATAATTTCCTCGTGAGACGGGTAGAAGATCTGCCCCGAACAATCCGCGAGGCCTTCCAGATAGCCAGAAGCGGCCGGCCAGGCCCGGTCCTGGTGGATCTGCCCAAGGATGTGATCCAGTCCCTGGAGGAAGAAGAGAATCTTGAGTTCCATCCGATGATCCCCCAGGAGAAACCTGCCCGGCCCTACCTTGAGAAACGCTGCCGGGAGGCCCTTGACCTCCTCGCGCAGGCCAGGAAGCCACTTTTCCTCTGTGGAGGCGGCGTCCTGCGCGCGAAGGCATCCACTGAATTCAGGAAACTCGCAAACAGGTTGAATGTGCCGGTCACCACCAGCCTGATGGGGATCGGTTCCTTTCCCGGGACATCCGCCGCCTGGCTTGGCATGGTGGGAATGCACGGCACCTACTACGCCAACATGGCCATCAGCCATTGCGATCTCCTTTTTGCCGTGGGCGTCCGCTTCGACGACCGGGTTACCTCCAAGGTAGAGGCCTTTGCCCCCCACGCGAAGATCATCCACGTGGATATAGATCCCGTCTCCATAGACAAGGTGGTGCATGCCCATGTAGCGATCGAAAGCGACTGCAAGCCGGTGCTGGAACTGCTCAACGAGCTGCTTGATCAGGGAGAGTATCCGGAAAATTGCCACCAATATCAGGAATGGCGTGGGGAGATCGCGCTCTGGAAGAAGAAAGCCCCCCTTGCCTACTGCCGGAACGAAAACATCAAGCCCCAGCATGTCATCCAGCAACTCGAAAAAATTACCGGGGGAAAGGCGATTATCACCACCGATGTGGGACAGCACCAGATGTGGACCGCGCTGTTCTATAATTTTGACTATCCGGATACCTTTCTCACCTCGGGCGGCCTGGGCACCATGGGTTACGGCCTGCCCGCGGCCATCGGCGCCCAGACGGCCCATCCGGAAAGCCTGGTCGTGAACATCGCCGGCGACGGCAGCATCCAGATGAATATCCAGGAACTCGCCACCGCCGTGGAATATGGACTGCCCGTCAAGATAATTATCCTCAACAATGGCTATCTGGGCATGGTGCGCCAGTGGCAGGAAATGTACTACGGGAAACGCTACTCCCAGTCGGGAATCGGAGGCGGTTCTCCGGATTTCGTTAAACTGGCCGATGCCTACGGCGCGTTGGGCCTCCGGGCCACCCGGCCCGACGAGGTGGAAGGGGTGCTCAGAAAGGGGTTGACCCATCCCGGGGTGGTCGTGATGGACTTTCAGATCGAACCGCTTGAGGGGGTTTATCCCATTGTAAAACCCGGCGCCCCGCTGACGGAAATGTCGCTGGGGCAGCAGAGAAATGTGTAAAGAGGTGAGGCGCGATGGAACATAAAGAAACAACTATCTCAATTCTGGTGAATAACCGGCCCGATGTCCTGGCCAGGATTGCGGGAACCTTCAGCGGGCGGGGATTCAACATTGAGAGCATCTCGGCCAATACCACGAAAGACCCCGCCCTGACCAAGATCGTGATTACCACTCGGCATAACCGGGAGGTAATAAAAAAAATAGAAAAACAGTTGAAAAATATCGTGGATGTGCTCAAGGTGGAAACCCTCTCCGATCAGCGGGCCCTCCATCGCGAGCTGCTGCTGGCGAGGATAAATACCCACGGCATTGATGGTCCGGCGCTGGAGAAGGTTATCGAAGAAAATGGCTGGCGACTGATCGGCCGGGAAAATGGCTTTCATCTGGTCGAGGTAACGGGCAACCAGGGACAAATCATCGCGGCCCTCGCCCTGCTGGAGCCCTTTAATATTGACGATTATACCAGAACCGGCGTGGTTGCGCTGTCCATGGAACATAAATAACCATTTTGGCAGTGCTTGGTGGTGTGTGACAAAATTATGGGTTGGACAGTTTTTCTCCCCTCTTTAGCAAACTGACCGCTGGACACAAATATTGCTGGACACGCGAGGCACAAGTTGTAGGGTGCGTTAGCGGAGCGTA
>JAXMLI010000166.1:0-21317 GCA_034368785.1 Smithellaceae bacterium
AAAAACATCCGACCTGCCGGGTCAAAAGATCCAATGACCTCCCGGGGTATCACCATGGTTTTTACCTCCTGGTAAAGATCGATTATCTTCAGGCTTCCGCCGGCCAAAAAGCGCGCCATAAGCGGCAGGGTGCTCCGGCCATAGATGGCATGCAGCGGCTGGAGGCCATCGGCTGGTTCGGGCACCACAATCTGGCCCTGGCCGACACAATTGATCATATATTCAATAAATCCCCGGTTAAGAAAGGGCATATCACAGGGGACAACAAACGCGTAATCATGGGCGGCATGGAAGAGGCCGGTATAAAGACCCCCGAGGGACCCTTTATCCTTGTAAATATCCGTCACAATGGCCACAGGCAGATGGAGATACAGTGAGGGGTCATTGGTAACGATAATCACCTCGGGAAACAATCCCTGGAGGAATTCCACCGCCCGGTCAATCATGGGCCGACCTTCCAGCTCAATGAAAGCCTTATTAATTCCCATCCGCGTATTTCTGCCCCCGGCGAGAATAACACCGGAGATATCTGTCTTCAATCCCTTACCCCCCTGCTGATTCAATCCCCGCACCCTCAGGGAATCCCCGTTTCACAAGGAACGGAAGTTTGGCATTTGCCGCAGGCACTCTGCGGATAACCATATTTCATTCTGATTTCGGCCAGAGGGTCCTCAATAAAGATATACTGGTGGCACCTCTTTTTATCCTTGCCCTCTGCCGTAATCGCCCCGACGGGACATCTGTCTATGCATGCCCCGCATGATCCGTCGACAAGAAACGGGCAATGCTCGAATGGCGAGCGGTAAGCCCTTTCAGTAGGCGTGAATTCCAGGTTTGTGATAACGCTCCCGAAGCGACCGGCCATCCCCCGGGAGGTGATCATCCCGCGGTTCAGACTGAAGGTGCCCAATCCCGCGATGAAGGCGGCGTGGCGCTCCGACCAGTTGCTGCGGCACAATTGATAGTCCACCATCCAATCTTTATCGATGGCCGGGGCAATTGCCCTGCCACCCCGGGCAGTCAATTCCTCCACCAGGAATTTCCGGAGTTTATTATTCAGGCCTTCCCCCTGAAAACGTCCTTGGAGCCATTCTTCGGAGGCGAGACCATTCCCATAGTTTGACGAACGGATTTCTCTGGAAAAAGGCAGAAAATACGAAATCACGCAGAGCGCCCCCGGCAACCATTCCTCCGGCGACCGATGGACATCTCCTATGACCTCCTCTTCTTTAAGTTTTTCAAACAGGGGATCCCGGGCCTGGGCAAATCCCACCAGCGGCTCATCGTAGATAGAGGTGTTCCCGCCCAGTCTGTTTGCCTCGTCTTCCCGGACAAACGCCAGTATTTTTCCCACCAGTTCCCTTTGCTCCGTCAGCATGAAATCCACCTTTGCATTGATAGGCCTTCCCGTCCTAGGTTTCCTTGTCTATCCCCTTTATGAACCGTAAAATCCGGGGAAGATATTCCTCCAGCTCCCCTCTCGTGTCCACAACCAGATGGCTGGCGGGGGATAATTCCCTGATCACCTCAAAATCCCTCTGTTGCGCGGCAAAGAGTTCCCAGCGGCCATCGGATGGTTCGCCCGTCTCTCGGGATCTTCGCTCCAGCCTTTTCCGGATGGCCTCTTCGGGACAGGAGCATTCGAGGACAAAAAAGCCCGCGCCCGCCCTTCCGGCCAGTTCCATGGCCGCTTCGCGATGCGCCTGTTTCTTGAAGGAGGCGTCAATGACCACGGGGGTACCGTCTTGCAAGATTGATTCGGCCTGTCTAAGCGCTTCCGCGTAGGTAAGGTCAGTCTTGGAATCCGAATAGATCCCCTGGCCGTATGGATCTGCCCGGCGGGTTGACCTATCCAGCAGGAGCATGTCCTTGCGCAGGACATCCGACTGAACAACCTGCGCCCCCAGACGTTCCGCCAGCGCCCGGGCCAGAACGCTCTTCCCCGTGCCCATCAGACCGGCCATAAGGATCAGGGGCGCTTTCAAGGGCTGGGCCGCATAGGTGAAGGCCAAATCGAAGTATTTGCGGGCCGTATTTAAGGCCTCTTCACGTTCAACCTGACCGATCGCCTGATCGTCCAGTTTGAAGCTGACCACCTTTCCCCGGACATAGGCGTAGTATGATTTATAAAAGTTGAGGAGGGTGCGGATATGGGAGTCGCCGGAGTAATCCGTATAAGCCCTGACGAAACGCAGAGCCAACGCGGGGTAACCGTTATAGTCCAGATCCATCGCCAAAAAGGCCGCCTCGGCGGCCACATCGGCATAGCGAAATCTCTCGTTGAATTCTATACAGTCGAAGATGGTTATCCCCGAGGTGAGACAGATATGTTCCAGATGCAGATCACCGTGGCATTCCCTGATCCGGTGACTTTTAATCCGCTCTTCGAATAACCCTTCCTGTTCCCTCATGAATCGAAGGCTGGAATCCCGGATGAACTCAAGGTGCTGGCTGGGGATGGTGATACCGATATATTTTTCGGTCTGACGAAAATTCTCCTCATGGTTGAAACGCACCGTCTCGAGGCTGCCGGCCAGATCAATCTCGCCACCCGTCGCCGCCATTTCGTGAAAATCCGCGATTCTCTTGCCCAGTTCATCCATCAGCGAGGGGTCTACCCCCCCTTTCAATACCGTCTTGAGCATCCTGTCGGCAGGAAGCCTCTTCATCTTTACGGCGTATTCCACGGTTTCCCCGCTTCCCCCGTGGGAAAGCCGACCTTGTTCATCCATGTTTATTGCCACGACCGAAAGATAGGTGTCCGGGGCCAGTCTTCTATTCAGGCGCAGTTCCTCTTGGCAGTACCACTTCCTCTTGTCCAGGGAGGTAAAATCCAGAAAACCGAAATTCACATCTTTCTTCACCTTGTAGACATAATCACCGGCGATAAAGATATAGGACACATGAGTCTGAATCAGCTCGACCTGATCAGGCCGGTGCGGATAGAATGAGGGTTCGAGCATGGCAGGGGTTATCTTCTGGTGGGTCATTTAATTTCCCATTTTTTTGCGGCAATCTTGACGACTTCGTAAAAAGTCCCCAACCCGTCATTCCCGCGAAGGCGGGAATCAAGAACTACTTGAATTCACTGGATTCCCGCCTTCGCGGGAATGACAGAATGTGAGGTTTCCAGACTTCTTACGAGTTCGGCCATCTTGCTGGCTTAGCAATAAGTCCGGATCTTCCGTTTTCCGCCCACACTAGCTGATGGCCACCGCGAGCATTTTGAGGAGCTTCTCCGGCGAAATCGGCTTCGAGAGAAAGAAATCTGCGCCGGCCGCCAGTCCCATGGCCCGGTCCTCTTCCTGACTCTTGGCGGTTAGAAAGATAATCGGCACGTGCTTCAGTTCGTCTTGTTCACGAATTTTACGACAGAGTTCTATCCCGTCCATCGAGGGCATGATCAGATCCAGAAGGAGAAGATCAAAGTTTTCCCTTTTAAGCCTCTCCAGGGCGTCAAAGCCGCTGGAGGTGGTATGGACCTCATAACCTTCTGGTTTAAGGAGTTCTTTGAGGGCGATAAGGATCAGTTCGTCATCATCCACAATCATTATTTTCTTAGTCATTTATCCCTCCCAATCATGACGGGAATATAAATCAAAACTTCCGTACCCTCTGCCCTCTTGCTCATAATCTTGATCCGTCCGTGGTGGGCCTCCACGATGCCAAAACAGAGGGATAATCCCAAACCCGTTCCCTTGGTCACAGGTTTTGTCGTGAAGAAGGGTTCCAGTACCTTATCCAGGTTCGCCTCCGGTATTCCCACCCCGGTATCCTTCACCGAAACGACCACGAATGTCTCGTAATCCTCATACCGGTAAGAAGAGCTGATTGTCAACTCTCTTATCTCCGATACCTCGTCCATGGCATCACGGGCATTGGAAATCAGATTCAGGAAGACCTGCTCAAGTTGATTGGCATCTCCCAGTATCCTGGGCAGGTCGGCGTTAAGATTCTTATGAATGGTTATGTTGTGATTAAGAAGCTGCTGGCCTGTGATCAAGAGGGCGTTTTCAATGGGCACATTAATATCAAGCTCCCGCATGTTTATTTCCGTCTGCCGGGAAAATTCCCGCAGGTGGTTTACGATTTTTTCTATCCGGTCATTGCATTTTCGGATGATCTCGATGTGGTCCCGATTTGGACAGCCATCATGGAGATTTTTCAGAATGACATGAAGGATTGTCTGGGAGGCCATCAGTGGGTTGTTCAGCTCATGAGCGACACCGGCCACCAGTTCCCCGAGCGCCCTCATTTTGGCTGACTCTATCAGATAGGACTGCGTCTCCTTGAGTTTCATCTCCAACCGTTTCTGTTCCGTCACATTTTTAAAGATCCCGGCCGTTCCGATTAATTCGCCCTCCTCGTTTCGGAGAAGATACGCTGAGGTAAGAATGTGAAGGTTCAGGCCCTGCTTGCAGGTCACCTGCATATGATAGTTCTCTACCCGGGATTGGGCATAGAGGGCCGCCATTATTGTCCGCGCCTCCGTAATGCCGCCGGCATATACGGAGGAAATATGCTCGCCGACCAGTTCCGGTTTCGTATACTCCAGCATTTCTGCCATCGCCCGGTTGAGATAGGTTATTTTCCCCCTCAGATCGGTGGTAACGATCCCGTCTACCGAGCTTTCCATAATGTTTTCGAGGAATTCCTTTGTCTCCCTCAGCTGTTTTTCCAGAACATTCCGCTGCCTGACCAATAGTTGCCGCTGCGTTACATCACGCACGATGTCCACAAAACCAATCACCTTGCCGGCGGGATCCCGGATGGCCGTAACCGTCGAGTGGGCGGGAAAGGCCTCGCCGTCCTTTCGAAGCCTTTCCATTTCCAGCTCGCATAACCCTTCGGTCATGATGCGACGTGAAATGCCGGCCTGCACCCCCCTGGTCAGGTCTCCGGGCAGGAGGGTGATATTGATATTCTCCTTACCCACCACCTCATCCTTCCGCCAGCCGAAGATATTTTCCGCTCCCCTGTTGAATTCTGTAATCATACCACGGTAATCAACGGCGATAATGGCGTATTCCGTGGCGCTGTCAAGAATGCTTTTCAGGAAGCGAGATAGACTGCGATAGCGCTCTTTTGATTCCTCGAGCTCTTTTGTCCGCGGCGCCACCAGGCGTTTTTTCCTGATAGTCAATTTCCGCGGGAAAGAAGATCTCTTTAAAAGGCCGGGAGACTTCATCGGCGCAGCTCCTTTGGCGGCGCGAAATAAGGGAAATACCACCGCGGGAACTATTAGACGATTTCTCGGACCATGTCAAACGACGGATTCGACAACATGATTGATTTTCGCCCGCAATATCTGATAGCCTGCGGCACAGTTTACCGCGTCGTCAATCAGGCCAAAGAGGTTCTATGAATAGCGCTTTGATCTATAGTCATGAAATGGGACGTTTCAATTTCGGATTCGGGCACCCCTTTAAGCCGGAACGGGGGATCAAGGCTTACGAACTATGCGACCGCTACGGGCTGCTCGGTCATCCCTGGATGCTGGTCCTGCCACCTGAACCGGCAGGGTATGAAGCGGCACGTAACTTCCACACAGAAGGATATTTGAAGGCCCTTGCCCTGGCGAGCCAGGGAAAGGCAAGCCTGGAACTACTGGAACATGGCCTGGGGACAGAGGATAACCCGCTCATTCCGGGGATTTATGAATGGTCATTCCGGGCGGCTGGGGGCACGGTCCTGGCCATGAGTAAAATACTCACGGGGGAACTGGATTACGCCTTCAACCTCTTCGGCGGCTTCCATCACGGTGCGCCTGACCATGCCGAGGGGTTCTGTTATCTCAACGATATTGTCATTGCCATCAGGGAGGCGCAGAGGGAAGACAAGGGCCTCAAAATTGCGTATGTGGATTGTGACGCCCATCATGGTAACGGTGTGCAGGACGCCTTTTTTGCTGACCCCCGGGTCCTCACGATCTCACTCCACGAAACGGGCCGGGAGATCTACCCCTGGTCCGGCTGGGAATCTGAGATCGGAGAGGGGGAAGGCAGAGGTTATAACATCAATATACCCCTGGAACCCGGAGCGGATGACGAAATTTACCGGTTTGCCTTTGACTCCCTGGTCAGCCCCATCATCGCGTCCTTCCGGCCCGATATCCTCGTGGCCCAGCTCGGGGCGGACACCCTGATCTCTGACCCCCTCACCCATCTCAAGTTGACGAATAACGGATACCGGCAAACCGTCGAGTCGATCCGGTCACTGTGCCCCCGGATACTGGCCCTGGGCGGCGGCGGTTATGACCTCTATCGAACCGCCCGTGCCTGGACCCTGGCCTGGGCAACGCTTAATCGGATTGACCCGAAAGACGAGCTGGCAGGGCTGGTGGGAGGGATGATGTATGGACCGGAGATGGAGGTGGGCAGCCTGTACGACCATCCCTACCTTACCGAAGGGGAACCAAAAGTCCGGGCGCAAAAGGAAATCGAACGGGTGGTGGAGTTTCTGCGGCGGGAGGTCTTTCCTCTGCATGGCCTGTAATTTCAGCAGGGACAGGATATTGAAGAGGCAACCACTCAGATGTTTAGACGGAAGGCTGAAGCATCGTGAGATACTTCAGCCTTCAGCCTATAGTCTACCTGTTTAATCTGCTACCGTTCGGCGATGAGCCGGTCCACGACCGAGGGATCGGCCAGGGTGGAGGTATCACCCAACTGGTCGATCTGTCCCTCGGCGATTTTTCTCAGGATCCGGCGCATGATCTTGCCGCTTCTGGTCTTCGGAAGACCGTCGGCGAAATGGATCTTATCGGGAACGGCAATCGGCCCGATCTCTTTTCGCACATGGAGCAGCAAGGCCTTCCTGGCCTCCTCGCTCGTTTCGTGTCCCTCCTTCAGGGTGACAAAGGCGTAAATGCCCTGCCCCTTGATCTCATGGGGGAAACCCACCACGGCGGCCTCGGCCACGCTCGGGTGGGCCACCAGGGCGCTTTCCACCTCGGCCGTTCCCAGTCGGTGACCGGAAACGTTGATCACATCATCCACCCGTCCCATCAACCAGTAGTATCCGTCCTCATCCTTCCGGGCGCCATCGCCGGTAAAGTAAAGTCCCGGGTACTGGATAAAGTACTGTTGCTTGAATCTCTCCGGATCGCCGAAGACCGTCCGCATGAAACTAGGCCAGGGTCTCTTTATACATAAATAACCGCCTTCATTGACCTGTGCCTCTGTTCCATCCTGACGCACGACCACCGGCTGCACCCCGAAGTAGGGAACCGTCGCGCAGCCCGGCTTCATGGGAATCGCGCCCGGCAAAGAGGTAATGAGGATCCCGCCCGTTTCGGTCTGCCACCAGGTATCCGCGACGGGGCAGCGCTCCTTGCCGATAACCTGATAATACCAGAGCCAGGCCTCGGGGTTGATCGGCTCTCCCACCGAACCCAGAACCCGGAGACTGCTCAAATCCCTTTTGTTGGGCCAGTCTTCGCCGGTTTTCATCATCGCCCTGATCGCCGTGGGCGCCGTATAGAAACTGTTAACCTGGTATTTTTCCACGATCTGCCAGAAACGGTCCGGTTCGGGATAGTTCGGGACACCTTCGAACATGAGAGAGGTCGCACCGGAAGAGAGGGGTCCATAGACGATATAACTGTGGCCGGTTACCCAGCCGATGTCGGCGGTGCACCAATAGAGGTCCTCATCCCGGTAATCAAAGACATCCTGAAAGGTCATCGTGGTGTAGAGGAGGTAACCGGCGGTGGAATGGAGCACCCCCTTGGGCTTGCCCGTGCTGCCGCTGGTATAAAGGATGAAAAGGGGATCTTCCGCATCCATCCGCTCCGCTTCGCACACGCCCGAGGCATTCTTCATGAGGTCATCCCATAGATGATCCCTTCCCGCCTGCATCTCGACCGGTTTATCGATCCGGTTTACCACCACACAATGCTTCACGAAATCACAGGCCGCCATCGCCGCATCAGCATTCTGTTTGGTCGGCAGAATCTTTCCGGAGCGGTAACTGTAGTTGGATGTAATGATCGTCTCTGAACGGCAATCGGTAATCCTGTCCCTGAGGGCATCGGCGCTGAAACCGCCAAATACCACGCTGTGGATGGCGCCGATTCTGGCGCAGGCCAGGAGCGCAATGGCCAGCTCCGGGATCATGGGCAGGTAGAGGGTAACTCTGTCACCCTTTTTTACCCCGAGTCCTTTGAGGACATTGGCGAATTTGCAGACCTCATGGTGCAGCTGCTGATAGGTGTAGGTTCTGGATTCTTCCAGTGGCTCTCCCTGCCAGACGATGGCCGCCTTGTTCTTTCTCCAACCCTTGAGGTGCCTGTCCAGACAGTTATAAGAGGCATTCAGCTTGCCCCCCTTGAAGTACGAAATACTGATCTCATCCTGAAAACTGTACTCTTCCAGCGGTCCGGTCCATTTTTCAAACCAATCGAGATACTGCAGGGCCATGTCTCCCCAAAACCCCTGGGGATCATCAATAGACCGCTGGTATTTCTTTTTGTACTCCTCGATGGTCTTATAGCGAGCCTTCTCGCTGAACTCCCGGGAAGGATGAAATACCCTTTTTTCCGCGTAAACCGACTCTACCTGATTTGTGCCTTTTTCCGACATTTGTTTCCCCCTATGAAGTGAAGTTAATTAGAAGAAGGGCATGGGCGGCTCGCTATAGATACTATTTGTTTTTAAAAGTCAAACTATCTTTGACGACTTCGTGAAAAGTCCCCATAACGTCATTCCCGCGGAGGCGTGAATCCAGAACTACTTGAATTGACTGGATTCCAGTTTTCACGGAAATGACAAATAGGGGTGGTTTGCGACTTTTTACGAGTTCGTCATCTTTGATGAACTCGTAAAAAGTCCGGATGCTGACCCAGGCGCGCAAATCCCGAGGAATGAGGCATACTTGTGGCACGGGCGTCCCGCCCGTGGATCACGGCCAAGATAGCCGTGCCACAAAAAGTACGCAACATTCCGACTTTTTACGAGTTCGTCATCTTTATAAGTCAATCTTTTTTATTTCCCGCCGGTTTCAGGCGCCGTCTCTTTGGCCGGGGAGGATATTTATCTTGACATTTTTCCCCGCCGGGAATCTATTAATCACTATGGAAAAGGAAAAAATCATCCTCGATTATCTGCGCTCCCATAACACCATCGCCCTCTCCAGCGCAGGTGACGGCTTGCCCCATGGGGCGACGCTCTTTTATCTCAATATCGGGTTCATCCTGTATTTCTTAACCGATCCGGACACCAGACACGGGAGAAATATGGCCGGCAACCCGGCCGTGGCGGCAACCATAGACGAGGACTATGATAACTGGCTCGACATAAAAGGCATTCAGCTTGAGGGAACTGCCCGGACCGTGGGAACGATTATTGAGAATGGCTCTCTGGCGCTGGCCTATGCGAGAAAATTCCCTGCCGTGAAGGATTTTCTTTTTTCTCCCCAAAAACAGGGCTTGGCGATCATGCAGAAAATCACGAAGGTTCTTTTTTATGAATTGACTCCCCGGAGGATTTACTTTATCAATAATGCCGTATCCTTCGGCCACAGGGATGAGTTCCTTTTTTCAAATGGCGCGCTGAGTTACGTTCCGGACAGGAAAGAACGGCAGGCGCCTGGAAGATAGCCAGAGCAACCATCAGCAACAAAGGAGTCACCCATGAAACGGCTTACCATCAAGACCGAGGCGCGGATAGAAATGATTGATATTACCGACCAACTGCGGACAGTCCTGAAGGAAGTAGGGGTCTCCGACGGCGTCTGTTACGTCTTCGTCCCCCATACCACTGCGGCGTTAACGATCAACGAAAACGCCGACCCCGATGTAACCCAGGACATCCTGACCTCGCTGGAAAAGCTGATTCCCCTCAATGATCCCTACCGGCATATCGAGGGCAACGCGGCGGCGCATATCAAGGCCGCGCTGCTTGGCCCGTCGGAGGCCATTTTTGTCGAGAAGGGAGATTTCGTCTTCGGCATGTGGCAGTCTGTTTTCTTCTGCGAGTTCGATGGCCCAAGGTCCAGACAGGTGCTGGTAAATATTCTCCCGGCATAACTGCTCAGAAGTCAGAATTCAGGAGACAGGAGTCAGAATAAAAACAGGCTATTTCTCCCTTAACCTCCTGATTTTTTCCCGTCCCGAAAAGCCTGGTCGGGTGTCTTTCTCATTCTGGCTTCTGACTTCTGACTCCTGAATTCCTGAGCAGTTGCCTCCCGGCAACCTAAAGGGCATCGACTTCCCTGAACAACCCAAGCATCTCCCGATGGATTATCCCGTTGGACGCGATTACGTTGGGCGATGTGAGACTGTATGGCTGGCCTTCCATATCCGTCACCATCCCACCCGCCTCCCGGACCAGGAGCATACCGGCCGCCATGTCCCAGGGCATGAGTTTAAGCTCCCAGAAGCCATCAAAACGTCCCGCGGCCACATAGGCGATATCGAGCGCCGCCGAGCCGGCCCGCCGCACCGCCTGACAGGATAAGACGAGACGGTTGAAGTATTTTATGTTGTTGTTTTTATTCGTCCTGATGTCGTAAGGGAAGCCCGTGGCCAGGAGGCAGCGGGTAAGATTATCCTGGATCGAGACGGAAAGCCGCCTGCGGTTGAGAAAGGCCCCGCGACCCTTCTCGGCCACGAACATCTCGCCCAGCATCGGATTGTAGACCACCCCGAGACACACCTCCCCCCCTATCTCCAGCGCGATGGAAACGGAAAATACGGGATAGCCGTGGGCGTAATTGGTCGTGCCATCGAGGGGATCGATAATCCAGCGATATTCAGAGCCTTTTACCGTACCGGGCGATTCTTCCGAAAGGATATCATGATCGGGATATCTGGCCGTGATCCGGGAAAGGATCAGTTCCTCAGACATCAGATCCGCCTCGGTGACGATGTTTATTTCCCCTTTAAAATCAACCGTATGAATTTCATGCAGGCGTTTCTTCAAAAGCAGGCCCGCCTCCCTGGCCAGCGAGACGGCGAAATTTCTGTAACTTTCCAATGGTTATTCCTTCCTTTATCCTCCGGATTTTAAGCGCGGCGCATATGATCATAAAAGAGGAAGAAAAAAAAGTCCTTTTCGCCAGGGGGGACGGAATGCGCTTATTTTCTTTGACAGTTGTGATTATTTATTTTACCCTTCCAACGGGTTATCCATTTTGTCATGACGTTAATATGGATCATAATTTATGAAGAAGGATATTGTTGATTTGAAACGGATCAGAGAGGCCCGCGGGTTAGCTCTCTGGGATGTTTACGAGAAAATACGAATAAGCGTTAACAACCTCGACGCCCTCGAAAAGGGTGATTTCGGCGCCCTCCCGCCGGCCATCTACGCGAGGAAATTCATCCGGGACTATGCCGATTTCCTCGGTCAGGACAGCGGCCATCTCCTCGGGGAATATGAAAATTATCTGGCGTCACTCCGCCCCCCCGTGGTCGATCCCGCCCCCCGGACTGATCCAGGGAAAGAGGAAGAGCCAACAGCGCCAAAATATAAATTCCCGAGGTGGACATTTGCCTTCCTTGCCGCAGGGCTCCTTCTGGTCCTTCTCGGATACCTTGCCCTCTCTGATTACGGAAAGCACCCGGTGGAGGACGCGAAAATATTCACCGCTGCGCCACCGGCGGTCGAAGATAACCCTGTTACGAAAGATCAGCCGGCGCCACCGGAAGATAAAGCTGTGATAAAGGAAGAGCCGGCACCCCCCGTACAGACCCCGCCCGGCGGCGCTCAGCATCTGGCGATTGAGGCCCGCGAACTGACCTGGCTCAGGATCAGATCGGACAAGAATCCCCCCCAGCAGCTGCTAATGAATCCCGGAGAGCGGATTGAGCGTTACGCCGAGCAGTATTTTATTATCGATATCGGAAACGCCGCCGGCGTGGCGCTGTCGCTCCAAGGCAAGCCCCTGGGCAGCCTGGGCAAATCGGGCGAGGTCGTGCATCTCAGGCTGCCTTGATTTGATGGCCTTCCCGGGACTCTCCTAAAGTATGGGCACGGCATGCCGTACCCCTTCAGAAGGGCACATCCTCCTCAGGCGGGGCATCGAAGCCGGCGCCGGAATAGCTGGTAGCAGCGGCATCTTCCACCCCCTCCTGACCTCTGGCGGATGTTTTGCCGTCCAGCATCCTCATCCCGGAAGCGATGATCTCGGTGCTATAATGTTTAACTCCCTCCTTGTCATCCCAGGACCTGGTCTGTATCCGTCCCTCCACGAAGACCAGCTTGCCCTTGGCAAGGTAGTTGCCGCTTATCTCGGCAAGCTTCCCGAAGGTAACGATCCGATGCCATTCGGTTTTTTGCACCTTTTCCCCGGTCTTGTCTTTCCACTGTTCATCCGTGGCCAGTCTGAAGTTGGTAACCATCGTTCCATCCGGGGTATATCTAACCTCCGGATCAGCCCCCAGTCTTCCCACCAGGATCACTTTATTGACCATCTTTCGTTCCTCCCCTTTTCATTGAAAGCGACATTACAAATTACCTGCTGACAACCTGTTTTAAATGACGACTTCGTAAAAAGTCCGGAAACCTCACATTCTGTCATTCCCGTGAAAACGGGAATCCAGCATTAACGGCAAGTTAAGCATTTTCTGGATTCCCGCCTGCGCGGGACTGACGTGGAGTATCGACTGTTTACGAGTTCTTCTTATTTAATCAAAAGCTGACCTGCCTTTTCAGCTCTCCTCCCATTGTTTTGCCTCTTCTACCAGCATGACCGGGATGCCGTCTTTTATTTCGTAATACAGGCGGCAGGGCCGGCAAATCAATCCCCCGGCGGATTCATCCAGGATTACCTTGCCTTTACACTTCGGACAGGCAATAATTTCGAGCAGTTTCTCATTAACGGGCATTCGCTCCCTCCATCTCAAACCAGGCGTTATAATTAAGCCTTCACCCCCAATTTATCTTTTACTTCGAGGAACACTTCCTCCACGGTTAAATCAAGAAGACACTTGGGATCATCGCATTTTTTCTTAAAGCAGGGACGACAGGAATGCTCTCGCTGCAATATCCGGTGGCCTGCCCCATAGGGACCGGTCCTTTTCGGATCGGTAGGGCCGAAAAGGGCGATTACCGGGGTGCCTGCCGCCGCCGCGATGTGCATGGGACCCGTATCGGTGGTAACCACCAGTTTGGCCATTCTATAAAGGCAGAGCAGATCCTTGAGAGAAGTCTGTCCCGTCAGGTCCAGCACCGGGATTTTAACAAGGGACGCTATCCGCCGCATTCGGTCGCCTTGTGTGCCCGTCAGGACCACCCTTACCCCCAGTTCGCCGGTGATCAGATCGCACAAGCGGGCGAACCTTTCCTCTGGCCAGAGCTTCGTTTCCCACAGGGCAATCGGATTAACGGCCACGAAGGGCTCTCCCTCCCCGATGCCTCCCTTTTCAATCAGATTTTTTGCCCTTTTCTTGTTCTCCTCTCCGCAGGGAAGGAGAAATTCCACCTCGAGCGGGTTCGCCCCCAGGTGGCGGACCAGATCCAGATAACGGTCCACCGCGTGCTTGCCCATGTCTTCATTAACCTTTTCACGGACAAAAAGGCCGCTCAGCTCCTGGTAGCTGTCAAATCCCACCTTGCGCTTCCCCCCGCTGAGGAGAACCACCAGCGAGCTTTTCAAGAGGCCGTGGAAATCGATCACCAGGTCGTAGTCCCTTGCCCTCAGAAGACCGATAAATTCTTTTATCTCGCCAATACTGGCGGTGATTTTTCCCTGTCTGAGGTTTTTCAACCAGCTCTTGCGCTTCAAAACGATAACCTGATCAAGCCAGGGATGGGAAATCACCAGATCCGCGGCCGCCTCTTCTACCACCCAGGTGATATGGGCCTGGGGATAAAGACGGCGAAGCGCCCCCAGCGAGGGCAGGGTATGGACGACGTCCCCGATCGCGCTCAATTTCACCAGGAGTATGTTCACCTGGCCCGCTCCTCCATTATCCACTGAACAGCAGCAAGAATATCTTCCGCGATATAGACTGGAGCAACCGGCCCGTCGAGGTTATCCAGACCATAGCCGGTCTTCACCAGGATGCCCTTCACTCCCACGGCAGCGGCGGCCTCCATATCCCTTGCCGTATCACCGATCATATAGGATTTCCCTAAATCAACATTAAACTCCCGGGCCGCCCGGAAGAGCATCCCGGCCGCCGGTTTCCGGCAGGAGCATACCTTTCGGTAGGGCAATCTTCCTTCCTCCGGGTGGTGCGGGCAGTAATAGAAACCGTCGATCACCGCGCCTGTGTCTTTGAGCGTTTCGTTGATCCGGCGGTGCACCTCATCAACCAGGGTTTCCTCGTACAGGCCCCTGGCCACCCCTGACTGGTTGGTGACTACAATGGTCTTAAACCCCATTTGATTGATCAGTCGGATGGCTTGCGGTGCGTTGGGCAGTAGTTTCAGTTTATCAAGACGGTCCAGGTATCCCACCTCTTCATTGATGGTCCCGTCCCGGTCGAGAAATACCGCCGGATAGCGAAGAGTTACTCCCATTGGCGTTAACCTTCCAGGGCCTTCCCGACGGAACCGGCCGCAACCTGACCGGCAAGTATCTGCCGGGCGGGAAGATACACATCATCAACCGTGATCGAGTCCATGCAGCGAAAATCGGTCGGACAGGTTTTTTTCAGACAGGGGCTGCAATCAGCGGACTTATAGATAACCATGCTGTTTTCACCAAGCGGAGAGGTGGCGGTGGGGTTGGTGGAGCCGAAAATGGCAATGGTGGGAACAGCGAGCGCCCCGGCAATATGCATCAATCCGGAATCATTGGAAATGAAGAGATTAAGCCCTTCAATCAGGGCGATCGCCTCGGTCAGGCTGGTCTCACCGGTCAGGTCGCAGGAGGGGCGCCTCATAAAACCGGAAACGGCAGTTGCCCGCTCTTTATCCTGGGTGCTGCCCATCAGGATTATCCGGGCGTCGAATTCGGCAACCAGCTTGTCCGCCAGGGCCGCGAACCGTTCGGGAAACCATTTCTTCGCCGGCCCATAGGTCGCCCCGACGGCCATGCCGACCAGGGGACCATTCCCGAACAGGCCTCTTTTCTTGATTATTCCCTCCGCCATGAGCCTCTCTTTTTCGCCGACCTTCAGAAAGACCCCTGTTTCCACGCTCCGGCAGCCCAGCTCTGTTACCATATGGAGGTAGTAATGGACCTGGTGAACCAGGGTAATCTCTTTGGACCTGGGGACGCTGTGGGTCAGAAGAAGACCTCGTCCGTCCGTATTGTAACCGGCGCGCAGGGGAATGCCCGCCAGTTTTGTGATGATCGCCGCCTCGATGGCATTCTGGAGGAGAATGGCGAGTTGGAAATCCCTTTTTCTTAGTTCACGGGCGAGCCGGAATTTACCCCGTATTCCTTCATGAACGCCCGGGGCTTGATAGCTGATCACCTCATCCACCGCCGGGCAGAACTGATAAAGTTCGGCCACCCAGGGTTTGGCCAGGACGGA
The DNA here is from genome assembly GCA_034368785.1 of Smithellaceae bacterium. Classification (GTDB taxonomy): domain Bacteria; phylum Desulfobacterota; class Syntrophia; order Syntrophales; family CAMTWB01; genus CAMTWB01. The sequence goes on from JAXMLI010000166.1 coordinate 15,431, forward strand.
GATCCTCGCGTTCGGATAGGTATTCCTGATCGCCGATACGGCAGGCAGGCTCATGATCACATCGCCCAGCCAGTTGGTTCCCCGGATCAGGATCCTTTCGATACCCTCCCGGGGAATTTCTCGCACATTGCCCATTGCCGGGAGGCTCATTTCTCCACCTGCCAGGGTTTGGTCTTCCAGCGACTGTGAACCCACAGCCATTGATCGGGATAATTTCTAACCATCTCCTCCACGATAGAGGTAAATTCCTGGGTATTGGCGAGAATGTCCGCCTCCAGATCGCCGGTCCGGATAATCTTGACGGGCGGCCCAATGACCAGACTGTACCTCCCCGAGGGCTTTCTCACCATAAAGGACGGGATCACCTGTGCGTGGGTGTGCAGGGCGAGACCGGCAATGGCCCCGGCGGTACAGGCGGGCCGGCCGAAAAAATTGACAAAGACCCCTTCATGCCAGGCCATATTCTGATCCACCATAACCCCGACCATGCCACCATTTTTGAGAATTCTGGCCGACTCCCTGATCGCCCCTTTTTTACCGATCAGGGTGTTTCCCGCCGCTGTCCTGGCCATGGCCGTCACTTCCTCCAGGAGCGTGTTATCCAGGGGGCGGTAGATCAGAGAGAGCGGTTCCGTCAGCAAGGCCATGGCGGCAAGCTGCATCTCCCAATTGCTGAAGTGAGCGGCAAACACGAGGACGCCCTTGCCTTCCGCCCGCGCCGCGAGATAGTTGTCATAGCCTTCAACCTCCACCCTTTCTCGAATGTTCTCCCTCGTCAGAAAAAAGATATCGGGGTATTCTGCGGCGATGACGGCGAAGTTTCTGTACACCCCCCGGGCGATACGGCGTAATTGGGCTTCTGCCATCAAAGGAAAGGCCCGATGGAGGTTGTGCATGGCAATGAGCCGATAGCGCGTCGAAAGCAGATAGAACAGATAGACAGGCAAAAGAAAAAGGGATTTTCTTAAGGACAGAGGCAAAAGGGAAAGAACCCTCATAAAGTTTTTTATGATCCCTGAACCTGACTTTTCCATTTGTTTCTGATTCACCAAGGGCGTATTTTAGACTGGAATCTATAGAGGATGAACAGCATCATGTCAAACAAATCCTGTTCCGGTGACAGGTTCCGATCCCTTCTGGCTTCCGGAACATGTTCCCGAATTCAAGAACTGAATCCAAGAACTGCTTGACATGAGAGCGCTCCTGCTTTAGGTTCGGCCCATCACTACTAATGGAGGCAATAATGACAGCAAAGACAGTATCCATGGCGGGCTTATTTCCGCCCATCCCCACGCCCTTCGACAACGCGGGCGAATTAAATCTCAAGGCCCTGGCGGACAATCTGGCCAAATGGAACCGTTACCCCCTGGCCGGCTACGTGGTGCTGGGGACAAACGGCGAGTTCCCCTTCCTCTCCGATCGGGAAAAACTGACCTACTTCGAAGCGGTCCGCAAAGGCATCCCGGCAGATAAACTATTTATGGCCGGCACGGGCTGCGAATCCACCCACAACACCATCGCCCTGACCAAACAGGCGGCGGAACTGGGCGCGGATGTAGCGCTTCTGATCACCCCTAGTTATTACAAATCCAAGATGGACGCCCCCGCCCTTACCCACTACTATCTGACCGTGGCGGACGCCTCGCCCATCCCCGTGAGCGTCTATAACATGCCGGCCAACACGAACGTGGATATGCCCGCCGATCTTATCATCAAACTATCCCAGCATCCCAATATTGCCGGGGTCAAGGAGTCAGGGGGAAACCTCCCCAAAATCGGCGAGATAATCCGCTACGCCAGGCCTGGCTTTCAGGTGCTGGCCGGCTCGGCCGGTTTCCTTTACCCGGCCTATTGTCTGGGCGCCATCGGCGGCGTACTGGCGCTCGCCAATATCGCCCCCCGGCAATGCTGCGATCTGGAAAGACTCTATCAGGAGGGTAAACACGCGGAAGCCCGGGAGCTTCAGCTCCAGATGATCGTCCCGAACAACGCCGTCACCGGCCGGTTCGGTGTGCCCGGCCTCAAGGCGGCCATGGACATGCTGGGCTATTACGGCGGCCCGCCCCGGAGTCCCCTGCTCCCTGTCAGCGAGGCGCAAAAAGAGATTATCCGGGGAATCCTGGCGGAGGCCGGGATCCTGTAGCGCAGGACCGGTTGCCTGTTTCGCGTCGGCGTGAAACAGGCAACCGGTTTTAAAAGGTAAATACCTGAAGGGGGAATTCGAGGGCAAGATGTATAATTGAAGGTGCAAGAAGCTTAATCACCTTCGTAGTCTATACGAACTTGACGCCAGCCCTGCTTGAGTGTTTATTACCGCACTCCCTGCTCCACCGGACGATCCCCATGTCGCGGTTCAGACTGCCGCCGTCAGTGAACCTCAGCACATGGCCGGCTTCAAGGGAGTAATCCGTTGTGATGCCTATTCCGTCATCGCTGATATCAAAAGCCCTGGCCGCAAGGTTTAGCAGTTTTATCTCTCTCAGATCAAGGACAGGCACAACATAAGAAATAGCTTCATCAAAAGTTTTTCTTTCAAACTTTCGTTGGTCAACCATCATTTCTCACCCACCTTATATTGGAAGCTACCTTGGACGATAAGGACTGCGGTCACCCCTTACATACAGCCCGGCGATAATTCCCCTGCCGTGACATAAAACGGATATCCTTCAGCGACAAGCCGACGATTCATGACATGCCGATCGTTTACAGCTATATGTCCAATATTGTCAATAACTATAAAAGAACCGAAGTTCGGTGGTTGGTTTGGGCAGGGATATCGTCTTGAATTTTATCACGTTGGCGTAATATGGAGATACAATGCTCGGTTAATATTGACGACTTCGTAAAAAGTCCGGAGGCTACGTTGCGCTGCATCCCTCGTCACTGCGGCGTTTTCCGGGGACACGTTCCGATCCCTTCGGGCTTCCGGAACATGTCCCCGACGCCTCATTCCTCGTGATTTGCGCGCCTTGCCTGCGGCCTTTTTACAAAGCCGTCGAAAATTCAGGACTTTTGCGACTTTTTACGAGGGCGTCAATTTTGGATATTTCAGGAAGAAATACGCGTAAACCGGATGAACCAGATTTATTCTTATTCCAAGTTCCTGCTTCAGTGGTTCCATAAATATCCTGCCGTTTTGGCCACCCCCAAAGGGTATGATGGTCCTGCACAAGGGCATCATAATCGTTCCCCGAATTCACGTCTTTCCCCGCCCCTGAGACTCGATGATCCTGCGACGTACAATCTCCCTGGTCATGGCCCGGCGGAATATTTCAGCCAGTTCACGATCTTTCAGCGAGGCCTGGCACTCGTCAATCATTTTTTTGTCCCGCTCCTTGAGGTAACGAAGATCCAGCGGCAGGTTATTTCCCCCCTTGGGGCTTTTTGACGCGGGGGCGGCCATACCGAGGGAGAAATGGATGTTTTTAAGCTCTATCTCGGTAATCAACGGGGCCAGCTTTTCCAGGATATCTTCCTTAAGGAATTGGAGCTGGTGAAGCCAGACGGAAGAACTTACCTTGACGAAAATGGTGTCATTCTTCAGGAATTCAGGGGAAGTCTGAGCCGATATCTGAGGACCTGCCGCCCGCTCCCAGATGCCCTTTAACCTGCTTTTCCCCTGGTCCGGCTCAATTTTCCTTTTTTTAAAGGTTCGCGCCAGGATGAGGCCGAGCGACTCAAGTTTAAGTTTTTTCGTCCTTGTGGGCATGGTCAATCAAGTGATTACGGGATTGGATAAGTTAAGTTAAGTTAAGTTCCTGATCGGGATTGTCCAATATTTCCCTGAGCGTGTCCGTGTAGGCCGCGAGGGCCTCATCGTTAAAAAGCACCAGTCGTACCAGAGTCAGGTCATTTTTCGTTTTCAGGTAATGCGCGATTGTTTCAAGGGCAACCCGGGACGCTTCTTTCAGCGGGTAGCCGTAAACGCCGATGCTTATTCCCGGAAACGCAATGCTCCTGATGCCACGGGCCGAGGCGAGGCGCAGGCTTTCCCGGTAGGCGCTTCCCAGGAGCGCCGCCTCGTTTTCCCGGCCACCCCGGTAAACAGGCCCCACCGTGTGGATCACATAGGAGGCCTTGAGCTTGCCCCCTGTTGTTATTACCGCCTTGCCCACGGGACAGCCGCCGATACGCCTACACTCCTCCATGATGGCGGGACCGCCGGCGGCATGGATCGCCCCATCCACGCCTCCGCCGCCCCGGAGGGCCGAATTCGCCGCGTTGACGATCGCCTCCGTCTCTTCCTTAGTGATATCTCCCTTTACCAGTTGCAACAAGGTCTTGTTAATCAGAACTTCCACAGGTCAATTCTCCCCCAGCCGGATCTTTTCCCCTTCGCCATAGACGAGCATCCGGTAAGTTTTTTCTATCCGGTCCCAGTTTTCCTCCCGGTCGAGGGACCAGTAACGCCCGATGACCGAAACCAGTTCTCCCACCCCGAGCATGGCGGCCCTTTCCTCAACCCTTTCCAGATAGTGGGCGCCACTCTCCGGCAGTTCCCCCCTCCGTCCCAGCATGGCATGGATATAAACCTCCGGCAGTTTCTCCCTTCTGGCCATCTCCAGCAGGGCATAGAGGTATTCTATCGAGCCGTGGGAACTGAAGAAAGACACGATGCCCAGGAGATGAAGGGCCTTGCCCCTCTTCTTTACCTGTCCCATCACCTCCCGGAAGGCCTCGTTACGAAAAAATGAACCATTTTCAATGGACAGATCAATTCTAACGCGGTCCGAATATAGCCGTCGGCCCGCGCCCAGGTGGATGTGGCCCGCCTCGGAATTGCCGGACGTCCCCGCCGGCAGCCCCACACTCAGGCCAGCGGCTTCCAGGGTGGTGCGGGGATATTCCCGCCAGATTCTGTCCATGACGGGGGTCGCCGCCCGGGCAATCAGGTTGTCCCGCGGGTCCTCCCGGAAACCCCAGCCATCCAATAGAAGCAAGAGGACCCGCCTGCTCGGCTTTTGCGGATCACAGGCCAGCAGGGAACTGCCGGTCATGGCGGCCGGCTTGGTCACGCCCAGGAGGTGTAACACCGTGGGCGCCACGTCGGTAAGCTCCCCCGGTCCCCCGAGGGGAAGGTTATCCCGATGTAGAAGCACGAAGGGGACCGGATTCGCCGAGTGGCCCGTATCTACCGTTCCATCCGGATAATACCACTGTTCGACACTGCCATGATCGGCGGTTACGATAACCGTGATTCCCGCCATTTGCGCCTCCCGGATGACAATTCCCGCCGCCCGGTCCACCGCCTCAATGGCCGTTATCACCGCTGCCTCATTCTCTATATGACCGACCACATCCACATTGGGGATATTCGCAAGGATAAAATCATGCTTATCATCGCGGATTGACGCAAGAATACCCTCGGTCAGCTCATCGATGGACATTTCCGGCGCCTCGTCAAAGAGGGCGACATCCTTTCTGGTCGGGATGACGATAAGATCTTCGCCGGAAAAGGGGATTTCCCTCCGGCCATTGAAGAAGTAACGTACATGGAAGGACTTCTCCGCCTCGGTAATTTTAAGCTGTCGCAGACCGTGGCGGGAAATGGTTTCTGACAAGGTATCCTCCACCACCCCGTCGGGCGGGAAGGCGGGATAAACCCGCAGCCCCTTCTGGTATTCGATCATGGTGGCAAAGGTCAGGTTCAGCCCCGGGGCCGTCGGGAACTCGGTGAAATCCGCCTCGGTCAGGCTCCGGGTGAGTTCGATCTCCCGCTCGCCCCGGATATTAGAGAAGATGACCCCATCGCCCGGCTTGAACCGCCCCAGAGGGGTTCCCGCCTGATCGGTCAAGACATACGGGGACATTGTTTCATCCTCCTGGCCATACCGGTAAGCATTTCTTATGTTTCGCGACATCATATTGCCATTGTTTTCAGACATGT
>JAXMLI010000167.1:0-5559 GCA_034368785.1 Smithellaceae bacterium
ATTCGACGGGTGGAGCAATGATTGGAGTAAGCTGTTCCACTAATGATATATATAAAGACTTGCGCGAGAAAGCAGCCGCCATTGGTGGAGATGCAGTCATCAACATTACAGAGGATGCGATGGCTATGTATGGTGTTGTAATCAAAATTGCGCCTTAAAAGAAAAATAGCGATACAGCGCCGAACAAGTCGCTCAAGGGGGACGCAGCAAAAAGCCGCTGCGCCCCTTAGCTTTTCGTTAGCCCTAAAAATGAATACTGAAGAAACAAAGAGGAGGTTTCAATGTTGGAAATAGCTAAAATCAAAACAGCCATAGAAGAACTCCCCGAGAAGGATTTTGCTCAATTGAGGGAGTGGCTTTGGGAGAAGGACTGGCAAAAATGGGATAGACAGATTGAAATGGACTCAGAGTCAGGAAAGTTGGATTTCTTGATTAGAGAAGCCTTCGATGAAAAAAAGGAAGGAAAACTTAAGGAATTCTAAATGCATCGGACAACAAATCGCTTTTGGAAATACTTTGAGAAACTTCCAGAACCTGTTCAAAAGATATCAAGGCAAAACTTTCAATTACTCAAAACGAATCCTTGGCATCCTTCCCTCCATTTCAAGAAGATTGGTAAGCTACGGTCAGTTCGAGCTGATATCAGTCATAGGGCGCTTGCCGTTGAGGATGGTAAAGACTTCATTTGGGTTTGGATCGGCAATCATGGCGAATATGAACGAATGATTAGAAAAATGGGCTAACCTATAAGGATTGAGTCGACCCGCGAGGCGATTAAATCGATGGCACGGACATAGTTGCGGGTCGAACTCAATCCATTGTTCAACAAGCCCGATCATATTATTAGGGTAAAGATTAGATTACGCAGGTGGGAAAGAAGTTATCTCGTATAAGATTTTCATTGATTTGTCTGATTTCTCCGTAACAAAACCCGTTCTTTGACAAATAATCCTCCTTCTTTCGGTTTTTCGTTGTTCATTTCTTTTGGTTTTGACCAGTGATTTTCCGTATGGCGGCATTTACTCAGCCGCTTGCTGAATTCCGGCAACAGAAATCCCTGCCCGTTCGGAAACGGATTAAAAAAGAGAAGAAAGAATAACGGTTTTTCAGTTTACGTTCCCTGTCCATTTACCCCGGTTTCATCAAGGCGCTGAAGGTTCCAGCTTCGAAGGCGTAATGGAAAATCAACATTCCCCGGCAATGGGGACAGTATGGCATGGGGTTTTTATCTTTCTTTGCAGTCGGATGCTTTTCCATGAAGAATGGCAGGGACAACTCTATCGCGGTCCTGACATCATCGGGGGTTATCGATGAGCCCGAACCTAGAAAGCCGTAATAGCGTATTTTCATGAATCCACTGGGTAAAACGTGATGAAGATAGCGGCGGATAAATTCCATGACCTCAAGCGACATCGTGCGCCAACGGGCGCTGCGCTGTTTTTTGTAACGGAAGGTAACCTGCCGCTTGTTGACGCCGACAATCCGACTGTCAGAAATGGCGACCTTGAAGACATAAGGGGCCAGATATTTCAGGCTTCCTTCGCTGTTGCCGACGGCTTGGGAATTGACATTCCAGGCAATTTGCCAGACGTCCGGATTGATCTGGTCAAGAAGCCCGGCCTTTTTCATCTCGTCCCGGAATTTGGCGCGAAATATCTCGGAAAGCGCCCTGACCGGCAGGAAGAAATCGATCCGCGAAGAATGCCAGAAGCCGGTTCCCCGATTCAGAGCCCCGCCGGGAACGATGTAATGAATATGGGGGTGATATTCCAGTTGTCGGCCCCAGGTGTGCAGAACTCCGAAGAAACCGGGGCAGTCGCCGCCCACGAATTTGTCATCGGCAACAAGCTTTTTCAGGGTCGCTGACGATGCCGCAAACAGAGCCGCATAGGCGATCTTCTGGCGACTCCGGATAAAACGTCGCAGTTGTTCGGGAACAGTGAAAGTTATCATGAAGTGATGTCCGGGGAGTTGGCGTTCCAACTGTTTTTCCAGCCATTGCCGGGTCTTGTGATTCTGGCAGATGGGACAATGACGATTTCCGCAGGAGCGAAAGACGATGGTCTCCCGATGACAATGCTGACAGATGAAAACATTGCTGCCGCAAAGCTCGGTGCGACACTTGATGATGGCCTCGATAACCTTTTTGTGGGCTGCCGGCATACTGTCTGCGAAAGTTGTCATATATTCAGGGCCGAATTCGCGGAGGATTTCCGCAATGGCGCTCATACTCCCAGCCCTTTCATGACAGCGTTGATTATGCCGTATGCGTCTTCCTGGCCTTTGTTGGTCAGATGCAGGTAAACCATTGTGGTTTCCAACTGACTGTGCCCGAGATAGCGCTGTATGGCTCTGATATTGACCCCGGCTTCCAGTAGATGGGTGGCGTAGGAATGACGCAGGGTGTGGATGGAAACCTGTCGTTTTCTGATTGCGGCGGATATTTTCGCCTCCCGGAAAGCGCCTTGAACACTTTCGATTGCCATTGGTGCAAGTGATGTCGGCCCGAGATTGCAACCCCGCCCCAGAGCCGGAAAGATCAGACGGGGATTGCGATGCGTAACCCAGTAACGGCGGAGAAGAGCGTAGGTAAAGTCAGGCAGGGGCACATATCGATCCTTTGCGCCTTTGCCGCGATGGACATGGATGAGCTTCCTTTTACCGTCGATGTCGGAGACCTGCAGAAAAAGTCCTTCCTGGAGCCGCAGGCCGCAGGAATAGATGGTGGACAGGAAAACGAAATTATGAAAAGTGGCAACCTTGCTCAGAATGCTGTTGACTTCCTCTCGGGACAGAACGGATGGCAGTCGTTTTTCCGTTGGCGCTTTAATGATCTTGAGCAGATACCAGTCGCGTTGCACGACATGAAGGTAGAGAAACTTGATGGCGCTGTAACAGATGCGCATGGTGTTGGGCTGCCATTTGTTGATGTCCTGGCGATGAATGAAGTACCGCTTGAGCTCCTCCTCGGTGATTTGGTCGGGTTCCTTGCCGTTGAAGAATTCAATGAGCTTGCGCACATGCCGGGCATAGGCTTCCTGGGTTCGTTCTCCTTTGCCGTTCAGTTTTAATGCTTCAACGGCTTTGTCGTACCAAGGGGTTTGCAATGCGGCCATAATATTACTCCTTTCCTTTTGGGGTTAAAAAGATTTATAGGGAGCGGTATCATGGCAGTTGTGAAAAAAGAATCACTGAAAAAATCGGGCTGAGGAACTATAAGGGGAAAAGAGATTGGCTTGTCACGGTCATCCTGCCGCGACAGCGGCTTACTTGAACAAGTCACTCCTGGTTGTGATAACCCAAAATTGACGTGCGCCGTGCAAAGGCGCTGTTTTCCAGCGGGTGCGAAACCCGCCCGGCAACTTTCGCTCCGGCCGGTAGCAACCAGAGCAGACGTGGAGGTAACGAAGCGGCTGAAGCCTTTGGTGTAGAGGGTTCTGTAAGGGACTTGGCGAGCATGCAGGCCGTAATGTGAATGAACGCTGAGCAGGCCCCCCGAAAATTATAATGCGGAAGCCGACCCGGCGTTAATACGGGGAAGGCTGTCATTGATGGTGAAGCGAGCGAAAAGCGCAACCAACAGTTCCGCCGGGGTAGTGGCGACGGCATGCATGAAAGAGGAAAACAGACGCAACACGGGAAGCCCCATCACGAGGTCGAGCGTGAGACCAACCGGACGCCCGCGAGGGACAGGCCGGGCGTAATGGGGTGGCGGAGAGGCCCGTAGTACCGTCGAAGTCGGGTAATGCCGATGGAGGGAAGGGGCCTTGGTTCAAGACCAACGCAACAAGTGGGAAAGGACAGGAGATTGGGAAACCTGAAAACTCCGGAGAGTGTTCAGAAACTGCGGACGGCGTTACATGCCAAAGCGAAGGAAGAGCCCGAATTTCGGTTCTACCTCCTATACGACAAGGTATATCGGCGGGACATACTTGAGTACGCCTATCGCAGCTGCAAGGCCAACAAGGGAGCAGCCGGGGTAGATGGAGTGTGTTTCAAAGACATCGAATCGCATGGAGAAGAACGCTGGATCGGGGAACTGGCGGAACGGCTGAAGACGAAAGACTACCGACCGGAAGCGGTCAAGCGGGTCTGGATTCCGAAGCCGAACGGCAAACTGCGCCCCTTGGGGATACCGACGATCACCGATCGGGTTGTGCAAACGGCCCTCATGATCGTGCTGGAACCCATCTTTGAAGCCGATCTGCAACCGGAGCAATACGCCTATCGGGCAGGTCTGGGCGCGCAGGACGCGGTAAAAGCGGTTCATCGTTTACTCAACACCGGACACCAGCACATCATTGATGCGGATCTGTCAGGTTATTTCGACAGCATTCCGCACGCTGAGCTGATGAAGAGCGTCGCCCGTCGGATCGTTGATCGGCACGTTCTGCACCTCATCAAGCAATGGCTGGAAATTCCGGTCGAAGAAGACGATGGACACGGCCACCGGAAGCGGACAACCGCCAACCGGGATACCGGACGCGGCACGCCCCAAGGCGCGCCTATCTCACCGCTGCTGTCGAATCTGTACATGCGGCGGTTCATACTGGGATGGAAGCTACTGGGGCATGGGCGTCGCTGGTCGGCGCAAATCGTCAATTACGCGGACGACTTCGTCATCTGTTGCAAAGGCCAAGCCGACAAGGCGATGGAAGCGATGCGGCGCATGATGGATCGACTGAAGCTGACGGTGAACGACGATAAGACAAACTTGTGTCGGATACCGCAAGAGCGGTTTGATTTCTTGGGTTACACCTTCGGGCGATGCTACAGTAAAGAGACCGGACGGGCCTACATAGGCGCCCGGCCATCCAGGAAGAGCATCAAGCGGATGGTGGAGGACATCACCGAGGAGACAGACCGTCGCCGAACCATGTTGGAGGCCGAAGCTGTCGTGGGTAGGCTAAACCGGAAATTGACCGGCTGGGCGAATTACTTTTGCCTGGGGCCAGTCAGTCCGGCGTATCGGGCCATCAACACCCATGTTACGCAACGGCTCCGTCGGTGGTTGTGTAAGAAGCATAAAGTTCGTGGCAAGGGATGGTCACGCTATCCCGATCAGTACCTGCATGAGCAACTTGGACTGATTTATTTGCCGCAGAGGACGCACAATTTTCCGTGGGCGAAAGCATGAAGTCTTGTCCGAGAGCCGGATGCGGGAAATCCGCCTGTCCGGTTCGATGAGCGGGATGTGGAAACGGAGCATGGTTGGGATACTGAGGCACCGGCAACCGAAAGGGTCGGAAACAGATAGGCCCTACCTAAAACACCGCGCCACATCTCGACTCTACCAATCCCTCAAAGCAATGGCTGTACCTTCATTTATTATGATTGAAGACTGAACCAAACGTACTACATCGCCCCCCAGCTCTATGTCGCCATCTTTTATAAGCATACCCTTATCATCAATAATATGCGTCGCTTTTTTGGGAATCGGATGGCGCTCAGAGTAGAAATGGATGTAAATCTCGTTTCGGGGGGTCACACCACCAAAGATCCCGTTAGCATATAAATCCCTAAGATCCTCTGGGTGTACGTATTTAAAAGTGATTTTAT
>JAXMLI010000168.1:0-4802 GCA_034368785.1 Smithellaceae bacterium
GGGACATGTTCCGGAAGCCCAAAGGGATCGGAACGTGTCCCCGGAACACGCCGCAGTGACGAGGGATGCAGCGCAACGCAGCATCCGGACTTTTTACGAAGTCGTCAATGATTCTCTGTTGTAAATCGACCACCCAGGTGATAGAAAGAACAGCGCTTAGCTGGGCGACATCCCATTTCACGGGAAACCTGATGACCTCATTAGTCAACAATTCGGATATTTATCAGAAAAAGCGCCTGAAGATGGTGGAATCCCAACTGAGGGCCAGGGGAATAAGCCAGCCCCAGTTGCTCAAGGCGATGAAAGCCATCCCCCGGCATCAATTCGTGGATCCGGCCCTGATGGACCAGGCATACACAGATGCCCCCCTGCCCATTGATGAACGTCAAACCATATCCCAGCCCTTCATTGTCGCCCTGATGACCGAGGCGCTGGAGTTGAAGGGAAGGGAAAAGGTCCTGGAAATCGGCACGGGATCGGGTTACCAGACAGCCGTGCTCGCAGCGCTTTGTGACAGGGTTTTTTCCATGGAAAGGCTTGCCCCTCTCGCCTCGAAGGCGCGGAAAATCCTGGACGCGCTTGGTTGTTACAATGTAGTCATCCGGGTTGGCGACGGCACCTATGGATGGAAGGAAGAAGCCCCCTTTGAGGCAATCATCGTAACCGCCGGAGCACCTCGCGTTCCGAAAAATCTCATCGAACAGCTTACCATCGGCGGCAGACTGGTAATACCAGTGGGCAGCCACCAGGCCCAGAATCTTTACCGGATAACCCGCCTGTCCGAAGATGCCAGTAAGGCCAGGGAAGAAGATCTGGGCGGCTGCCGCTTCGTTGACCTTATCGGTGAGCATGGATGGTGAGCGCCATTACGAAGCCGTCAAAGCAAAATTGACCAAGATGGATCATGTTGATAAAACCTATCAAGCCCCCAATAGTGAATTTAGGAAACTTCAATATCCCGCTCTGGGCCGCTGTTTTTCTGCTCCTTTACGCCTCCAGCGTCCCCCTTACGAAGCCATCGACCCAGCCAGGGGTTTACCATCAGGTAAGGCCCGGAGAAACCCTCTGGAGCATCGCCCAGGCATATCAGGTCAGGGTTCAGGAACTTGCCGGCATCAATCGCATCAAGACCCCGGAATCACTGGAAGCAGGCAGTGTAATTTTCATTCCCGGCGCTAGGTCCGTGGTGGATAAGGCCCCGAAAGATCAACCCACTTTTTCACGGCTTCCCCCTCCCGCGGGTATGTCCCTGAAGGAGAAACCGCCGCCATCTCTTCCCCCATCAGAGGAGATTCGGATCGGCGAGGCGCCGCCGGAAGGGGGGCGCCTCGGGGGAAGCAGGGACGATGCGACCAAGCCGGAGGTACGGGTTATGCCCCAGCCGCCCAGATCCCGGGAGGAGGCGGAGTTGCCCGTCGATAAAAAACGCTTCACCTGGCCCCTCCGGGGTGAGTTAAAAACCCGTTTCGGTATGCAGCCCAACGGCATGTATTTTAATGGAATAAAGATTGCCGCCGCAGAAGGTTCGCCCGTCACGGCGGCCGCGACAGGCGTCGTGATCTTTTCCTCCGCCCTGAAGGATTACGGGGAAACGGTAATCATCAGGCATGATGATAATTTTGCCACGGTCTATACCAACCTGGGAAGCCGGCTGGTCAAAATGTCCGACCAGGTAAAGGGAGGGGACCAGATCGCCCACCTGGAAAATCCCGAAAAAAAGGGAAGCACGATCCTGAACTTCGAAATCCGCTATAAGAACAAGGCATACAACCCCCTGCTGTTTCTCCCCTGAAGGCGGAACAGATTGATTTTCCCCGAGGCGATGAATGAAAAATACCATTGAACAGGGTCCCATCAGACCCCCGAGCGAGGCGGACAGTCTCTTGATCAGGGTAACCAGAAACTGCCCCTGGAACAAATGCGCCTTTTGTCACACCTACGACGGCACAAAATTCGAGGTGCGGCCGATGGCTGAAATAAAAGAGGACATCCTGACGGTAAGGGAAATAGCCGAAAGGATAAGAGAAGCTGTTGGCGCACCGGGCGGGAACGGCGAGATGAGCGGCCATCTTCTCCAAATCCTCTATCAGCGGGGATACAGCCCGGAGGCGGTTCTGCCGGTCGTTCATTGGCTGAGCCGCGGAGGCGAAAATGTCTTTCTCCAGGATGGCAACTCGCTGATCCTGAAGACCCCCGATCTTGTGGAAATTCTAAGGTTCATCAAAGAATCGCTTCCGACGGTAAAGAGGATAACATCCTACTGCCGATCCCAGACGGCCAGGAAAAAGACCCGGGAGGAATTTGATCTGATTGCCCAGGCGGGGCTCTCCCGGATTCACATCGGGATGGAGAGCGGTTATGATCCCCTGCTGAAGTTCATTAAAAAGGGTTCCAGCCAGGCGGATCATATTGAAGGCGGCCGGAAAATCAAGGCGGCCGGCATTTCCCTGTGCGAATACGTCATGCCGGGACTGGGCGGGAAGAGGTGGACAGAGGAACATGCCCGGGAAACAGCTCATGCCATCAATATGATCAATCCTGATTTTGTCCGTCTGAGATCTCTCTATGTGGTCGGAAATACGGAACTCTACCGGATGACCGAGCGGGGTGAGTTCGAGTCTCTCACCGAGGAGGAAACCCTGCAAGAGATCAAGCGGTTTATCGGCGGGCTTGAGGGCATCGAAACAACCCTGATCAGCGACCATATTCTTAACCTGCTCGAGGAGATCGAAGGGAAACTGCCGGAAGATAAAGGGCGAATGCTCGGGGTAATTGACAGATTCTTCTCCCTCCCCGGCGAAGAACGGCTGATCTTCCGCCTGGGACGACGGCTGGGATATTATCGCCGTCTGGATGATTTAGGCCGGGCGGACATCCATGACTCGCTGAAAAATTGGCTGGCCCGTCACGCGAAGGACGACGCGGGGAAATTGGAACAGCGCCTGTCCGATATCATGCAGGGGTATATATGACGACATCGACTCGGCCGCCTTCCCCTCCCCCGTACCGCCCTCATGCCCGTTCCGTTGCAGCGGCGGGCGGCTCGCCTCGTTTAACATAAAATGCAGGAATGGCATTTCGGCAATATATACCTTCTGGTAAAAAACCCGATTAAAGTTGACTATCTTCACCTGATGTGATAGATTCGCCACCACTAAGGAAAGGCGGGTGCGTCAATGTTTAAAGTAGGTGATTTGGCGGTCTATCCAGCGCAGGGGGTAGGTGTAATAGGGGCGATAGAAAAAAAGGAGTACATGGGCAGTCGGCGGGATTTTTATGTCATGGAGATTATGGGTAACGGCATGAAGATCATGATTCCCATTGACAGCGCGGACGCGGTGGGTCTCCGGAGTGTCATCCCGGCGCAGGATGTTCCCAAGATCTATGAAATATTAAGAAATAAGGATGTGACCATCGACAAGCAGACCTGGAACAAGAGATATCGGGAATATCTGGAGAAGATTAAAACCGGTTCGGTTTATGAGATTGCCAGGGTCCTGCGGGATCTCCTGATTTTGAAAGGCGATAAGAACCTGTCCTTCGGGGAGAGAAAGATGATGGACACGGCCAAAAATCTTTTGATTAAGGAAATATCTGTGGTAACCAAATCGACGGAGACGATGGTAGAGCAGGAGCTTTCCATCATCTTCTCGGTTCAATGACAGCCATTCCTGTTAAAGCCCATCTGAGCATGATAAGTCGCCCCCTCGGACGGTTTATTGGAATCTGGTTTTCTTCCGGCGGGCCAGGTTCTGCCCGCTGGTTTGACATTAGATAATAGAGGAGGCGAAACCGTTGCTCTTCAGGTTTCTCTTGATTTTAGCATGTTCTATAAGCGGTTTTTTTCTCGGCCTGAATTACTTCGGTGATCCCTACAGTCCTGCAGGCGCGCTTGCCGGATTACTCCTTGCCCTGACGTTTATCCACCTGGAGCAGCTCATCCACAAGATACAGCTGAAATCTTTAATCGGCGGTATCGTTGGTTCAATGTCCGGCCTTATTCTGGCCGTTCTCATCAGCCAGGGGATCATTGCCCTTTTGGGCGCCGGCGGGGGGGGATTAAGCAGCTTTTGGATAGTGGCGATGTCGGTGGCCTCCTTTGGTTATCTCGGGACCGTTGTAGGCATTAAACGGGCGCCGGAGCTTTCTTCCCTGGTTTCCTTTTTTCAAGGTAAAGGCCGGAATAAAAGGATAATAGATACAAGCGTCATTATCGACGGCAGGATTATCGCCGTCTGTGAAAGCGGTTTTCTGAAGGGAACCATTACGGTTCCCCGTTTCGTTCTGAACGAGTTGCAGTTCGTGGCGGATTCCGTGGATCCGCTGAAACGTGCGAGGGGCAGACGGGGACTGGATATCCTGAGTCGGATGCAAAAGATGGAAGGCATAAAGATTGAGTTTATCGATGATGACTTTCCGAAAATCAAAGGGGTGGACGCAAAGCTTGTAGCGCTGGCCATCAAATACAAAAGCTGGCTGATTACCAATGATTTCAACCTGGACAAGGTGGCAGAGTTGCAGGGGATCAAGGTGCTGAATATCAACCGGCTGGCCAACGCGGTCAAACCGGTTGTTCTGCCCGGCGAAACCATGATGCTGAAGATTGTCAAGGAGGGCAATGAACCGGGACAAGGTGTTGCCTATCTGGAGGACGGGACAATGGTTGTCGTTGATAATGCCCATAAAATGCAGGGCATGATCGTCGAGGTGTATGTAACCAGCCTCCTTCAAACATCTGCGGGAAGAATGATCTTCTGTGCCCTGAAAGAGGTCGCCTCCGAAAAGAAACCGTACGTGATTCA
>JAXMLI010000169.1:0-4356 GCA_034368785.1 Smithellaceae bacterium
GCGCTGCATCCCTCCCCCACCTTTGCGGGGGCAGGCTTGCGACGTGCTCCGGGGACACGTTCCGATCCCTTCGGGCTTCCGGAACATGTCCCCGCAGCCTCATTCCTCGGGATTTGCGAGCCTTGCCGCAGCCTGCCCCGGCGAAGGCCGGGGGCCTTTTTACGAAGCCGTCCCAATTTCAAGGCTTTTGCGACTTTTTGCCGCGTCGTCAAGGTTGGTAAAGTCCTATATTCTTCCGGCCTGCCAGTCCTTGATTATTGGACGTAACTGTTTTATAGTATGCCAACTTTTCAGCATTTTGCGATGTGGCTCTTCGTTATGGGCCACGTGTGCTGGGGATAATAACTAAGGGAGGCGGTATACCGTGGATAAGACAAGATATGAACTCAATGTCCAGTTGGCGCAGATGCTCAAAGGCGGCGTCATCATGGATGTGACTAATGTGGAGCAGGCCCAGATCGCCGAAGAGGCCGGGGCCGTGGCGGTTATGGCGCTGGAGCGGGTGCCCTCGGATATCCGCAAGGACGGCGGGGTGGCCCGCATGTCCGACCCGGCGATGATCGCTGCCATCAAGAAGGCCGTGTCCATACCGGTGATGGCCAAGGCCCGGATTGGTCATTTCGTTGAGGCCCAGATATTGGAGGCCCTGAAGGTAGATTATATCGACGAGAGCGAGGTGCTTACGCCGGCTGACGAGGAATGCCATATCGATAAGACCCTCTTTGCCATTCCCTTCGTCTGCGGGGCGAGGAATCTGGGCGAGGCGCTGCGCCGGCTCGCGGAGGGAGCGGCGATGATCCGCACCAAGGGCGAGGCCGGCACCGGGAACGTGGTAGAGGCGGTTCGCCATATGCGGACAATGAACCGCGAGATCAGGCAATTGGTGAACATGCCCCGGGAAGAGGTGGTCCCCTTTGCCAAGGCGAATGGAATTCCTTACGAACTGGCCCTCCAGGTGAAGGAACTCGGGCGCCTCCCAGTGGTGAATTTTGCGGCCGGGGGCCTTGCCACCCCGGCGGACGCGGCCCTCATGATGCAGTTGGGCTGTGACGGTGTGTTTGTCGGTTCAGGCATCTTCAAATCGGACAATCCGGCGGTCCGGGCGCGGGCGATTGTCAAGGCCACAGCCTATTTTAACGATCCAGCCAAGATTCTCGAGGCCTCGATGGATCTCGGCGGCGCCATGCCGGGCCTGGAAATCCGCGCTATTCCGGAAGATCAACTGCTGGCCGGCCGCGGCTGGTAGGGACGAGTGACAATGCTCGCAGTACCGGGGGAAAAGTATGCAGGAAGAATCGGGGTCCTTCATCTGCAGGGTGGCGTGGTGGAACATCTGTGGCACCTGGAACGCCTCGGCCTCCCCGCGATCCTGGTAAAAGAGCCGGGCGATCTGGCCGGTTTGGCCGGGCTGATCCTCCCTGGCGGGGAGAGCACCTGTCTGGGGCGGCTGCTGAGGATCTTCGGTCTGGACGAGGCCATTGCCAGGCATTACCATGCGGGGATGAAAATTTGGGGCACCTGTGCCGGGGCGATTCTCCTGGCCAAAGATGTCAAAGGCGAGGCGCCCACCCTGGGCCTCGTTGAGATGGAAGTGGAGCGCAACGGCTTCGGCAGCCAGCTGGAGAGCTTTACCGACCAGGCCCTGATCCCTGAAATAGCCCCTGAAGCGCTGCCCCTCACGTTTATCCGGGCGCCAAAGATTGTCCGCGTAGGTCCAGGTGTCCGGGTGTTGCTGGAAAAGGACGGCATCATCGCCGCGGCGGAAAGTGAAGGCGCTCTGGTCACGGTATTTCATCCGGAGCTTACCCCTTGTCTGGCCTTTCACCGGTATTTTGCCCGAAAATGCCGCCTCGTCCCACTCCCTGAGGCATCCGTGCCCGATCTGGATCCTTCCTGGAAATTAACCAGTTGGACCGGCCTGGCCCGGATCAAGTGATTTCACGCTAATCCCGCCGGACAGAGGGTTGATATGGAAGACAGGACGTCTCGAAACATCTCCTATTACATCTTTCTGGCGCTGGTCACGGCCGGCTTTGTCGCTCTTCTCGTCCATCTTTTCTTTTCCATCTTCTGGGCGGCCGTGATTGCCGGAATCTTCAATCCGATCTACCGCCGCCTGAACCGCAGAATCAATGCCGGACTGGCAGCCGGCATTGTCTTCGTGATAATTGCCGCCCTGGTCATCTTTCCGGTGGGGCTTATCGGTGGCCTTCTCCTGGCAGAATCGAGCCAGATACTTCAGACCTTAAATGGCGGGGATATCCAGTTTGACAAAAATATCCGGTCATTCTTAAATGTCATCGAACGTTCTTTCATATTTTCCCATCTGGGGCTTAGCGAGGAATTTCTCCAGGAACGCGTATCCCAGGCGATACAGGGCATCGCGAATTACGTCCTGACACACCTGACGGGTATCACCCAGAACACCCTCTCTTTCCTGGTAAAATTCTTCATCATGCTTTACTGCCTCTTTTTCTTCCTCCGGGACGGCGACAAACTCAAAGACATGGTCCTCCGTTTAAAGCCCTTCGGGGGAGACATCGAGCGGTTTCTCTACCAGCGCCTGCTGGCCACCACCAACAGTACGATCAAGGCGACCCTGATTATCGGCGGGATCCAGGGGATCCTGGGCGGGGCCGTGTTTTTCATCACCGGGATCGAGGGCGCCCTGCTCTGGGGAATCATAATGATGGTAGCCTCGGTTCTTCCTGTGGTGGGGAGCGCCATTGTCTGGGCGCCGGCGGGTGTAATAATGCTGCTGGGCGGGCATGTCTGGGAGGGTATTTTAATTCTCGCATACGGGGCCGGTGTAATCAGCCTGGTGGACAACCTCCTCCGTCCCCTTCTGATCGGACGGGGGGCGCAGATTCACCCGCTGATTATTTTTCTCTCCACGCTGGGCGGGATTATGGTCTTTGGTTTCTCGGGGTTTATTCTGGGACCGGTAATCTCCTCCCTTTTTCTTTCCGCCTGGTCTGTCTATGGCCAGTTGAACCAAAGAGATGCTGTCAATGAAGAGGAACAGTAGTCCGCGGGGCAACGGGGGGAGGGGGCTTGTTCCGGAAGCCAGGACGGGATCGGAACCTGTCCCCGGAACCGAAGTCAAAAGTAATTATCAAATGGGATTGACTTGTGCTTGACCAGCTTCAGCAGATAAATATTTCTTTCGTGCCCGTGGAGGACAGGCTTCTTCTCAGGATAACCTCCGGGCAGGCCGGCGCCCTGTCTGAATACAGAATATGGCTCACGAGGCGTTTCGTGAAGTTTTTTTGGACGACACTAGAGCAGATAATCGGGACGGAAATAAATAAAAATCCTTACCTCTCCCCGGGAAATATGCAAGAGGTCTGTCGGTTCCAGGAGGATGCCGCCTTGATGAAAACCGATTTTTCCACCCCCTATAAGGCCCTGCATGCCGAATTGCCCCTTGGGGAAGAGCCGATCCTGGCCTCCTTGATCCAGACGGGCATCAGCGGGGAAGGTCAGCAGGTTATCCGGATCAGCGATCTCAAAAATCGGGGAATAAGCATCACTATGACCCCCCAACTTATCTATTCGGTGCGAAAACTCCTCACGGATGCCGTTCTTCAGGCCCAGTGGGACCTGCCGGGCATAAGACCCGCTGAGGGGGAAGCGCAAATCGGCAAGACCAGGCGGACGATCAACTGATTTTTTGTAACTGCTCAGGAGTCAGAATTCAGAAGACAGGAGTCAGAATGGAAACAAGGTGTTTCTCCCTTGACCTCCTGACTTTTTCCAGTTACGAAAAGCCTGGTCGGGTGTCTTTCTCATTCTGACTACTGACTTCTGGATTCTCCGGTATTTCCAGCTCCTTCACATAAATGACCTTGCCGTCGCCCGGCGAATAGAAATCGATCAGACGGGCCTCTTCCCGGTAGCCGCAGGCGAGGTAGAAGGCCCTGGTGGGGGCGTACTGATCCCGTGATGCCGTATCGGCGTAGATCCGCTTTCCTCCCCGCAGGGCGATGGCCTTTTCGCTTAAGCCAAGCAATATCTTGCCGATGCCCAAACCCCGGCAGCGATCATGAACGGCAAGCCAGTAGAGGTCATAACTGGCGATCGTTCCCATGATCGGTCCAAAGCAGGAATAGCCGACAACCCCTTCTTTCCCTTCGGCAAAGAGGAAAAGATACCCGCTTTTTTCGCCTTTTGTCAGTCTTTCCTCAACCAGTTCCAAGGCGATGTCCCGCTCTTCCCGGGTAAAGAAATCCGTGGATTCCACAATCTTTCTGACCCAGTCCAGGTCAGACGGCTCCGGTTCCTCCCGGTAGGTAAGAGACATAGTGGGGTCAGGTCTTGAATCTTGACATTCCTTTGATGGTAGATGAGGATAAG
>JAXMLI010000170.1:0-4083 GCA_034368785.1 Smithellaceae bacterium
GGGGTAAATGACCGCTCCACAAGAAACCCCATCCCCCTCCTAACCTCCCCCTTGAAGGGGGAGGAATTTGGCAGTGCCCCTCCTAAGGCCCCCCTTGACGGGGAAGGAACAAAACCCGAACCGGAAAGAGTTTTTATGGACAACGCAAAAAGCTGGACGTTGCCGCATTTTTTTACCGTGCGGTCCTGTCTTCGATGATCGCAAAAACCGCCGGATCATGACGATCCAGATAGATAAGATCCGCGGGGCTACCGCTCTTTGCCGCCAGGTTCTCAAGCGCCGTCTTTTTCTTCTCGAGCGCGACCTGTTTCAATTCTTCCAGGCTTCCCTCGGGTACGGGGCGGGTTTCGATCAGCCTCTTTTTTAAGGCCAGATTGAACAGCTCTTCCCCCTTGGGGGATCTGATGAGCACCTGGTTCCAGGAGCGATCCCCGGAGATTCCTGCCGCGCCCGCCGAAATGTCGCTGAATTCCGCGGTGGTATCGATGCAGAACCGGCAGGCCGGCCTGATAAGGTCCTGAATGTCCGCCAGAGGAATATTAATCGGCCCCGCTGGGACATTAATCTCCAGCAGTCCCTTGCGGGGAGGGATATCCATTCCGATCACCTGGTCTATTTTCGTCAGAGATCTCAAAAGCCCAAGGAATTCCCGCCGGCCCAGCGCCCAGCCGCAGAAAAGGCCAATCGTGAGGGAAGGTCCGGCGAGAGGCTTATCCGTCCCCGCCGAGGCATGGCGCATCTTGGCCAGGGCCTGGAGCTGACAGGGCAGGGCCACCAGGCCAAGCCGTCCCTCCCTTTCACTGGCCAGCCGGTTGAACTCGGCCAGCGTGGGCGAGACCACGAAGGTGCTCCCACCGCGCTTCCTGATCTCCGCGGCGGTTTCCACGGTGATTCCCTGGGGAAGCATCCGGTCCCTTCTCTCAGAAACGATGGCGGCATCGATCATCCCCTCGGCCAGGGCGAGGGATAACAGACTGGTCACCACACCGCCGTGCTGGGTTCCCTGCCGGTCATTGGCCTCCTTCGCGCGGGCCAGGTAGTAGCCCCTCACCGGACCGAGTTCCATCGTCAGGGAAGATCCGGGGAAGAAGGATCGGCGCAGACCATCGAGATCAAGAGAGGTTCTGGGACAGAAGGAATAGCATTTCCCCTCGGCCAGATCACAGCCGTGGAGCATCACCGTCCGGTCCTGATAGGAGATGATATAGGGGCAGTGGGCGGCGCAGGCGCCGCAGGCGGTGCATAAACCCTGATCGATCACCAGAGCCAGCAGTTCTTTTTGTCCCTTTCCCGCTGATCCCATCTGCCGCACCTCCTTCCCGTGAGAAACCAATCCGGCCTTCGATTACGTTTAGAATTAAAACCACTCTGCTTATACTGAAAAGACCCGGGACGTTCAAGGGGGATTCGCTCTGGCGGGAAAAATATTTACGGCATGTTCATCATTTGTAAAAATCTATCTTTTTCCCTGGGGCTGTGATAGTTATCCGGGTGTGAAAGGGCCAGGAAAACCGGATTGACGGGCAGGCTCTCATGGTGAGCCTGTCGAACCTGATCCATCGTACCGATGGCCAAAGGTTCATCAAGGAATAATAACGAGAAAAATGGAGGGGTAGATATGTACGAAAAGGAAAGTTACGGTTCAAAAGAGGCGATGGATCTACTGTTCAAGAAGGGGCCGATGAGAATCATCACCATTGTGGGGGCGATTGTCCTGCTGTTCGTCTTTTCCAAACCCTGGGTCCAGATCGGGCCGGGCCAGCGGGGAGTCATCATGAACTTCGGCGCCGTCCAGAAGCTGGTGCTGGGAGAAGGCCTTCATCTCCGGATACCGATTATGCAGAATGTGGTCCTCGTGGATGTGAAGGTCCAGAAGGCCGAGACCGACGCCGCCGCCGCCTCGGCGGATCTCCAGGATGTGAGTTCCCGGGTGGCCCTGAATTTCCATGTCGTCCCCGACAAGGCCAACATTGTCTATCAGACCATCGGGATTCATTTCAAAGAGCGTATTATCGATCCGGCTATTCTGGAGGTGGTCAAGGCGGTCACGGCCAAGTACAGTGCGGAGGAACTGATCACCAAGCGCCCGGCGGTCAGCGAGGCCATGCGGCTGGCCCTGTCGGAGAGACTCCTGGTGCATAATATTGCCGTGGATGCCTTCTCCATTGTGATCTTCAGCTTCTCCAAGGTCTTCACCGAGGCCATCGAACAGAAGCAGACGGCGGAGCAGCTCGCCCTGAAGGCCAGACGGGACCTGGACAGGATCAAGATCGAGGCGGAACAGAAGATCACCGCCGCCCGGGCCGAGGCGGAATCTCTCCGGCTCCAGCGCGCCAATATCTCCTCCGACCTGATCGAACTGAGAAAGATCGAGGCGAACATGAAGGCCATCGATAAATGGAACGGGATTCTCCCGCAGGTAACCGGCGCCGGCGCGGTGCCCTTCATCGGCGTGGGCGACGTGGGGAAGAAATAAGTCTGTCACTACTCAGGTAGATAGATTGTAGGCTTTTAGACTGAAGGAAGGCCTCAAGCGAGACCATTTATCATAGGTCAGGCGTCCCGCCTGACAGTCGATGATTAATGGTTTCCGCCATGTGCTTGCCCGGTCAGGCGGGACGCCTGACCTATTATGTTATTTCAGCCCGCAGCCTAAACAACCTTAGTAGTTACAAGCTGTTAAACAGGGAGGCAGTTTCGGGAAACTGCCTCCCCTTGTTTTTTTGCGGTTCCTTCAGGGCTGTTCAAGGAGAATCACGATAAGCTTCCGCGGTCCGTGCATCCCCCGAAAGGGGGTCATCTGAATGTCCGCGGTAATGCTCGGGCCGGTGATGAAGGTGACCTGACCGGGAAGGGATTCGCCTTCGTATATCCGCGTCAGAACCGTTTCATAGACCCCGTAAATCACTTCCGCCGGGACCAGGGCCACATGGATGATCGGCGCCAGCGAGATCAGCCGGGGCTGGTCTGCCCGGTGAAGCAGGCAGAGGGTTCCCGATTCGGCGATCGCGTAATCAACGCCCGTAATTCCCCCGTCAACCTCGTTAAACACCGCTTCCTTATAGGCCTCACGGGTGGGGAAATCACCGGGGAAGCGGACCTCCACCCCATTTTCCCGTCCCCAAGGAGCGAGAGAAAGTTTCTTTACGACCTGATCGTGAGAGGCCATCACCCGCCGGAAGCCCTCTTCTTTTGCGATCCGGGATAGACTGAGGGCCGCTTCTTCGTAGCCCGCCGCCCGGTGAAGCGGGACCTCCAGGCGGGCCAGGTTCTCGCGGAAATTCCCGATCAGTTCCTCTCGTCCCCAGGATTCCGCCGGGAGAACAGGTCTTATGGGCCTGCTTGTTTTCACTGTAGGCGCCTTTTTTAACCTTGCCAGGATCGCCTCCCGGGCCGGTATCTTCATCTGCTGTTCCCTTTTCAAGATAATTCAATCCCCCCGCGAATGTTTGGTTAGAAAATTGTGCTTATCGGGTTCTTTTTGAGGCGCGCCATCTTTGCCGGGCCTTCTCCCTCCCTTCAAGAGTAGAGCCATCGCCCCAATCTCCCTCCCCTTCAAGGGGAGGCCCATAGCCCCAATCTCCCTCCCCTTCAAGGGGAGGGTCGGGGTGGGGATGGGGTCAAACGACCGTTCCGCCACAACAAACCCCATCCCCCTCCTAACCTCCCCCTGGACGGGGGAGGAATCAGGCAGTGCCACTCCTAAAAGGCCCCCTTGAAGGGGGAGGACCTACGCACTGCCCTGCCTAAGGTCCCTCTTGAAAAGGCGCGGAACAAAACCCGAACCCAAAAGGGCATTTATGGGTGAAGCAAAAAGCTAACGGGGCATTGCTCAATCCCCCCGGGAAAGTTCATCCCAGCGTTCATGGAAGGTTTTCTCGGCAATCGCCGGCAGGTCGCGGGAGCGGAACCACCCCGACAGGGCGCCCTTGAAATCTGTGAGAACGCCTTTTTTCGCCCGCCGGTTGATCCATGGCCGGAGCCTCTTCAGGGCAAAATCCCAGCGACTCTGCTTCAGCATCCCGAAGGTCCAGAGATCAAAAAGCCTTTTTCTTCCCCCCCCTGCCCCCCGGTCACCGGCGG
>JAXMLI010000171.1:0-12927 GCA_034368785.1 Smithellaceae bacterium
CTTGTCAATCCTTGCAAGCCAGCAATAAAAAACCCGATTTTTATCATTTCTGGCAAAATCACCGCACTTAGTGTAATCTCCTCCAGAAATCCCGCCCTTTGGTTATCCCGAGCCAGGGGGGTTATCGCACGATGTGCCGAGATGACGAGGGCGGCCATCAGGGCGGCGGCTGCGGGCGGGTACGGAAAGCTAGGGTGTGACCGGTGAGGATTCCCAAGGGAAGAGGCCAGTGGTTTATCGGGGGGGCGTTCATCCTCTCTTTTTTTACGTTCCTGGCCTTGCGGATGGATCTTTTTTCCCAGGCGCCGCCGCCGGCAATCGCGCCCTCCTTGACCGCCCTTGCCGACCGGGAATCCTGGCGGATCATCACCCGGGGTGGTGAGCGGATCGGCCATGCCCATCGACGATTGACCCGCGGCGCCGCCGGCTACCATTTAGAGGAAGAGGTCTTCATGCGCCTTAACCAGCTAGGCGTTGTCCAGGACGTGGAGACCGGCTTGCAGGCCGCATTTGGTGAGGATGGGAGCGTCTCCTCCTTTACCTACCGTCTCGCCTCCGGCGTCTTTCAGTATCGTCTCCAGGGGCAGATCGAACAGGGGCAACTTGTCCTCCTGGGCGGGGCGCCGGGGGACCTGAGGAAGACGATCCTGCCCCTCGGGGGGAAACCCTATCTGGCGAGCGGTCTCGTGGAAGCCCTGGATTTGCTGCCCTGGCAGGAGGGCGAGAGCCGCCAGTTCCAGCTCCTGGACCCCTCTATTCCGGCAATAAAGCCGGCCCGGGTGCGCTATCTCGGACGGGAGAGGATCAACCTGGCCGGACGCAATTACCCGAGCAAGAAATATTCCCTGAGCCTTGCCGGCGCCGAGCAGTTTGCCTGGATCAGCGAGGAGGGCGAGGTCCTGAAAGAGACAGGGCTCCTGGGGATTACGATTGAAAAGGCCACCCGCGAGGAGGTCCGGCGTGATTTCCCCGCCTCCCCCGGTCTGGACCTCGCGGAGGCGGCGGCGATTCGGGCTGATAAAACCATCGAGGAGCCCACCGATCTTTCCCGGCTCACCCTGCGGCTTCTGAACCTGCCCTCCGGCGAGCTTTCCCTGGAGGGCGGGAGGCAGACGTTCCGGGATGGCCTCCTGACGATCACGAAAGAGGCCCTCCCGCCAGGGTCGGCAAAAACTGCCCCGCTACCCGGCCCGGAGAAATACCTGGCGGCCACGGCCCGGATCCAGTCCGATCATCCCCGGATCAAGGAGACCCTGGCGAAGATTAGCTCACCGGGGGACCAGCCCCTCACGAAGGCGAAAAAGATCCTGGAATGGGTCTATAAAAATATCGAAAAGAGGCCGGTAATCTCTATTCCCAACGCCCTGGACACCCTGGCAAACCGGGTGGGCGATTGCAATGAACATGCGGTGCTGCTGGCGGCCCTGGCCCGGGCTGCGGGGATACCCACCGGCGTGGAAGCCGGGCTGGTCTATCAGGGCGGCAGGTTTTATTATCATGCCTGGAATGTATTTTACCTCGATGGCTGGGTCACCGCTGATGCAACCTTTGGGCAACTGCCCGCCGATGTGACCCATATCCGCCTGGTTCGTGATGAGGGCGCGGGTCTCGTGGCCCTCCTGGGTGTCATCGGCAAACTGGGGATCGAGATTGTGGAGATGGCGAAGTGATCGAACTATTTGGTTTGACCAAGAACTACAACGGATTTCAGGCGGTAGAGGGGCTGAACCTGCAGGTGGCGCAAGGCGAGATCTTCGGGTTTATCGGTCCCAACGGGGCGGGCAAGACTACCACGATCAAGATGATCACCGGCCTCCTTAAACCTTCGGCCGGCCGGGTCTGCATCTGCGGCCTCGATATGGCGGTGAACCCGGAAGGGGCCAAAGGTCGGATCGGTTTCATTCCCGATCGGCCTTACCTCTATGAAAAACTCACCGGCCAGGAGTTCCTCATGTTTTGCGCCGACCTGCACTCTATCCCTGCGGAAATCGCCGAGCCGCGTACGGTGGCCCTGCTCGATAAATTTTCCCTGAGGGCCTGGGGCGATGAACTCATCGAGTCCTATTCCCACGGCATGAAGCAGCGCCTGATCATTGCGGCCGCCCTTCTCCACGAACCGCAGGTGATTGTAGTGGATGAACCGATGGTCGGCCTCGACCCGGCGGGAATCCGGCTGGTGAAAGAACTGTTCCGGGAAAAGGCCAGGGGAGGTGTCACCCTCTTCATCTCCACCCATATCCTGGAGATCGCCGAGGGCCTCTGCGACCGGATCGGGGTGATCCACCAGGGCCGGTTGATCGCCCTGGGCACCGCCGCCCAGTTGAGGGAGAAGGCGGAACTGAGGGAGGGTGATCTGGAAGAGGTCTTTTTACACCTCACCGGCCGTGAGCTATCATGAATCCCGTGCTGTTGCTGCTTAAGCCGCGCCTGCAGGCGGCGGGAAATGCCCTGAAAAAGGCCAATCGTCAGGACCGGCGCTTCCGGCTCCTCATGATGTCCGGTTTCGGCCTCCTCTTCTGGGCCGGGATCTTTACGATCTTTTACCGGGTTATTTCCTACTTCAAACGGGTGGAAGGGTTCGGCGATGTCCTGGCCCTCAAACTTCTTTCCATGGTTCTTATCTCCTTCTTTGCGATCCTGATCTTAAGCGGCATCATCGTTATCGTGGCCAAACTCTATCTGAGCCGGGATCTCCCCCTGGTCCATGCCCTGCCGATCTCGCCCGGCAAGATATTTCTCTCCCGCTGGCTCGAAAGCCTCTTCGACAGTTCCTGGATGGTGGCCCTTTACAGCCTGCCCATCTTCCTTTCCTATGGTCTGGTCTATCAGGCCGGGGTTTCTTTCTATCTCGCGGCCGGGGTGACATTAGTGACGTTGTCGCTTGCGGCGGCGGGCATCAGCGCCATCCTGGTACTGGTCGCGGCGATTCTCCTTCCGGCCCATCGCCTCCGGAGCATGGTGATCTTCCTTGGGGCTGTTCTCGTCATTCTTCTGGTGCTGGCCTTCCGGCTGATGAGGCCGGAGCAACTGGTCGATCCCGAGGCCTTTGTCTCCCTGGCCCAGTACTTAAAGACCATGGAGGCCTCCGATTATTTCTTTCTTCCCACCACCTGGGCGCACGACCTCCTCAAGGCGACCCTGCTGGGAGGGCAGGGAACGCCCTTGAATCTGGCCCTTTTGGTCAGTTTCAGCGGGAGTTTGGTCTTTTGCCTGTACTGGCTGAGCGAGGCGGTCTATTTCTCCGGTTACTCCCTGGCCCAGAATGCCCAGGCGCGGTTTATCTTTCTCCCCCGGCGGGCCGAGGGAGGGCTGGGGAGATTCTTTTCCGGCCCGGTCCGGGCGCTGATCCTGAAGGAAACCAGGGTTTTTCGCCGGGACCAGACCCAGTGGCCCCAGTTATTTCTGATTCTGGCCCTGATCGTGATCTATGTCTACAATTTCTCCGTCCTGCCCCTGGGTAGCATGCCCTGGCGCGCCACCTACCTCAAAAATCTGGTCTCCTTTCTGAATATCGGCCTGGCCGCCTTTGTCCTGACGGCCCTGGCCGCCCGGTTCGTTTATCCCGCGGTCAGTACTGAAGGGGAGGCCTTCTGGCTGATCCAGGCCGCGCCGATCAGGATCAGGACCTTTCTCCTGGTGAAGTTTTTCGTTTATGCTGTACCTTTTCTCATCCTGTCGGAGCTACTTATCGTCCTGACGAATATCATCCTCGAGGTGACTCCCTTTATGATGGCCCTCTCCACCCTGACGATGCTGCTCCTGGTGCCGGGCATTGTATCCCTGGCACTGGGACTGGGGGCGGCGTACCCGAATTTTCATGCGGAAAATCCCGCCCAGTCGGTAACCAGCATGGGCGGGCTTATCTTCATGATCCTCTCGGCAGGTGTTGTCCTCCTGGTGGTGGTCCTGGAGGCCGGACCGGCCTATCGGTTCTTTCTGGCGGACCTCACAGGAAAGGGTCTTTCCGGGGCGAACTGGGGCTGGATCGGGCTTTCCTTGATGCTGGTTCTGATCATTTCGGCCCTGGCGGTGGTCTTGCCCCTGCGGTATGGTGAAAAGCGACTCCTCAAAAAAGTCAGGGAAGAGTGACGCTTACTTACGCCCAGAAAAAGATTGTCTCTAAACTGAAAATTAGATAGAAGGCTCAAAGACGTATCACAAGGCAGCGTCCGGACGTCTAAGGAACTTACCCTCAGGTAGTCGTAATGATACGCGTACCTGTGGCGGGACGCGCTCCGTCGCGTCCGCAGCACCATTCTCACTTGCAATGCCTTGGCGGCCATGACGGAGCATGGCCCTCCAAAGCCCAGAGAAAGGTTGTGTACTTATATAATAGGGCCGCAGGCGGCGGGGGAACTTTTTACGAAATCGTCATAAGCGGTGCGAGTGTAAATTCTCAATCACTACAAGGGAGGGTTACGAATGGGTAATTTGATCGTCGACGAGAGGGACCAGAATTTTTTGCTCTATGATGTGCTGAAGCTGGATCAACTGTGCGAGCGGCCGCTTTACGGGGATTTTTCCAAAGAAACCTTCGACATGATCCTGACCGAGGCGAGGAAGTTTGCCACCCTCCAGGTGTTCCCCACCTATTCCGAGGCGGATCATGAAGGATGCCGTCTCGATAACGGTCAGGTCTATGTGCCAAAATGCTTCCACAAGCTCTACAAGCTCTATTGCGAGGGGGGCTGGCTGGGAATGAGCAAGTCTCCCGAGGAAGATGGCCAGGGCCTGCCGATCCTCCTCACCGTGGCGGCGAAATCCTGGTTCTTGCATAATTTCTCCTTCACCTCCTATCCCGGCTTAAGCGAGGGGGCGGCCCATCTGATTGCCGTTTACGGTACGGAGGTGCAGAAAAAGAAATACCTGCCCCGGATGAATAGCGGTGATTGGACTGGAACCATGTGTCTCACCGAGCCCCAGGCCGGCACGGATGTGGGCAATCTCAAAACGAAGGCCATTCGTCAGCCCGACGGGACCTTCAAGTTGCAGGGGACAAAACTGTTTATTACCGCGGGCGATCACGATCTCACGGAGAATATCATCCATCCGGTCCTGGCCCGCATCGAGGGAGATCCCGCCGGAACGGAGGGCATTTCCATCTTTATCGTCCCGAAATATCTGATTAATGCCGATGGTTCCCTGGGGAGGCGGAACGATTATGCCATCGGCTCCATCGAAGAGAAGATGGGTCTGCACGGCAGCTCCACCTGTCTCATGAATTTTGGCGATAACAACGAATGTTACGCGGAATTGCTGGGCGAGGAGCGCCAGGGCATCAAGATCATGTTCCAGATGATGAATGAGGCCCGGATCGGGGTGGGACTCCAGGGGCTCACCGCCGCCTCCGCCGCCTATCTCCACGCGCTGCAGTATGCCAAAGAGCGCCTGCAGGGGGCCACGCTCCTGGAGATGAGAAACCCCGAGGCTCCGAAGGTTCCCATCATCAATCACGCGGACGTCCGGCGGATGCTGATCTGGATGAAGGGCCAGACGGAGGGGATGCGCGCCCTCATGTTCTATACGGCCTTCTGTGTCGATCAGGTGCGCTCCCTCGAGGAAGGACCGGAAAAGGAGAAGTATCTGGGCCTGATCGAGATATTGACCCCGATCTGCAAGGCCTTCTGCTCGGATCTGGGCTTTCGGGTGACCGAAACGGCGATCCAGGTTTACGGCGGCTATGGCTATTGTTCCGAATACCCCGTGGAGCAGTTCCTGCGGGATGAAAAGATTGCCTCCCTTTACGAGGGGACCAACGGCATCCAGGCCCTAGACCTGGTGGGGCGCAAACTGGGGATGAAAAAGGGGCTGTATTTCATGAATCTCCTGGGAGAGATGGGCGCCACCATTGCCAGGTATAAGGATGAACCCGGGTTCGGCGACCTGGCAGCGGAAGTCCAGGGGGCGGTAAATACCTTGGCCGAGGTCAGCATGTTCTTCGCGAAAAGCGCCAAGGAGGGCAAGTTCATGATTCCCGTGGCCAATGCCTATCCCTTCCTCATGATGATGGGGAAGGTGCTTCTCGCCTGGCTTCTGCTCTGGGAGGCCGGGGCGGCCAGGGAAAAACTGGCCCAGCTATGCGGGGAGGCGGGGGTCAATCTCGACGATGCCAATGGACTGGTGCAGCTCATAAAGAAGGACAGCGATGCCGCCTTCTATGACGGCAAGATCAAATCGGCCCGGTACTACATGAAACATGTCCTTCCCGAGGTCGAGGCCGCGGCCAAATCGATCAAAAGCGCGGATCTGTCGATGCTCGATATTGCCGATGAGTCCTTTGCAGGCTAAAAGATGAGGGCGGTATTTCTTGCGGACGCCCATCTGGCCGCTGCCGGCGGCCCCGGCTACGGGGAGTTGATCAGCTTTCTCGACGGGCTGCAGGCTGGCCGGCAGTCGGGGACATCGGGGACATCGGGGACATCGGGGACATGTTCCGGAAGCCCGAAGGGATCGGAACGTGTCCCCGGAACCAGCCCGAAGGGATCGGAACGTGTCCCCGGAACGGAACCTGTCCCCGGAACATCCAGCCCGAAGGGATCGGAACCTGTCCCCGGAACAGATGGCATTTACATCGATGAGCTTTTCCTCGTAGGCGATTTCTTCGATTTCTGGTTTTCCAAGGGGGAGGAGGTGTATCCTCCCTTCCGGGAGGTGCTGGACAGGCTGATTGCCCTCCAGGGGGCGGGGATCGGCATCCATTTCAGCGAGGGGAACCACGACTTCTTCCTGGCGGATTACTTTTCCGACTATCTCGGGATGGAGGTTTACCCCGACTGGGCCGAGGTCGAACTTGACGGGCGGAAAATTCTCCTTTCTCACGGTGACACGATCAGTACGGGTGATCTTTCCTACCGGATTTTAAGGCGGTTGCTAAGGAGCCGTTTTTTCTATAGACTGCAACGCCTGGTCCCCTTGCCGGTTTTGTTTACCATTGCCCGCCTTTCTTCCCGAACCAGCAGGGAACTGGGCGGGGACAGATCAGTTGGCCTCGCCGAGGAGTTTCATGCCTTTGCCCGGGAGAAGCTTATCGCCGGCTTTGACGCTGTTGTCTTGGGCCATTGTCATCTCCCCCTTCTTCGGCAGCACCGCCTGGGGGGGCGTGAGGCGATCTCGGCCACCTTGGGCGGTTGGAACTTTCATCAGTCGTACCTTTATTTCGAGGATGGAACCTTCCGGCAATGCGCTTTCCAGAGGGGCAAATATCCATGAAAAGACAGGGGAAAAATGCGCCAAAAAATATTTACGGCGCGAAAAATAACTGGACATATCAGGCCTCATATGTTAGTGGCACAGCTCAATCCTCCCCTTTGCCCGTGGTATAGCGAAGGGGATTTTTATTGACGATTTCGGCGCTGAATGCCGATAGAGTTGGGAAAGGAAGAGGGCGCCCGTGGATTTTGGCGGATTGGAAAGCGGCTACACCCGCCGGGACGAGGCAATGTTTGTCGTCGCGCCTGTCCCTTACGATCTTACCTCCACCTACCAGTCCGGTTCAAGACGTGGCCCGGGGGCAATCCTGGAGGCCTCGGGTCATATGGAACTCTATGACGAAGAGCTGCAGCAGGAGACCTATCTGGCGGGAATCCACACCCTGGACCCGCTCGAAGCCCGGGCGGGCGGACCGGCGGAGATGATCGAGGCGGTCAGGGAGACGATTGCCGAGATACTTGCCGCGGGGAAGATTCCGGTCATGCTGGGCGGCGAACACAGCATAAGCTACGGGGCGGTAAGGGCGGCAAAAGATAAATATCCGGGAATCGGGGTACTCCAGCTTGACGCCCACGCCGATTTACGGGATGGCTATCAGGGCAGTCCCCTCAGCCATGCCGCCGTGGGCCGGCGTATTTCCGAGATCTGTCCGCTGGTTCAGCTGGGGGTCAGGAGCATGTCTCGCGAAGAGGCAGACTTCCTGCGACAGGGCAAGGTGAAGAGTTTTTCAGCGGACTACATCCTGGAAAGCAACGACTGGGATGACAAGATACTTGATCTTTTACCCGATGATTTGTATGTGACTATTGACCTGGACGTCCTGGATCCGGCCTTCATGCCGGCCACAGGGACTCCCGAGCCGGGTGGCCTTTCCTGGTCGAACTTGCTGCGCATCTTGCGAAAAGCGGCAAGGACCAAAAGGATAAGGGCCTTTGATGTAGTGGAGTTGGCCCCCCTTCCCGGTATTGTGGCCCCGGATTTTCTGGCCGCCAAGCTGGTCTATCGACTCATGGGATTTGTGGCGGGCGCCCGGGGATCGGACAAGATTTAAATGTGAGAGCCGATTGCAAAACTCACGGCAAAGACGGCCACGACGGAGCGTGGCCCTCCAAAAGGCGTGGAAAACGGCATGTTTTGGAGACTGGAGGGACGCGCTCCGTCGCGTCCGCGGGAGTTTTGCAAAAGCCTCGTGGATATAAAATAATAAAACTGTACGACGATGGATCGTGCGGAAGGAAATAGCAATGGAAAAGAAGAAAATGGAATTCAGTCACTTTGTTCCCAAGAAGATATTTTTTACCAAAGGGGTAGGCAACCACAAGGAAGAACTTCATTCCTTTGAACTGGCCCTCCGGGATGCCGGGATCGAGAAGTGCAACCTCGTTCAGGTATCCTCCATCCTGCCGCCTAACTGCAAGGTCATTTCCAAGGCCCAGGGGGTAACGGAACTACAGCCGGGCGCGATCACCTTTTGCGTTCTCTCCCGCTGTTGTTCCAACGAGCCCAGACGGCTGCTGGCCGCCTCGGTGGGCTGCGCCATCCCCAGCGACCGGTCCACCTATGGCTACATCAGCGAACATCACGCCTTCGGACAGACGGAGAAGCAGGCCGGCGAATACGCCGAGGATCTGGCGGCCGCCATGCTGGCCTCCACCCTGGGCATAGATTTCAATATCGATGAGAGCTGGGACGAGAAGAAGGAAATCTTCAAGATCAGCGGAAAAATAGTAAGCACGAGAAACACCACCCAATCCAGCATCCTTAAAAATGCCAATTATACGACCGTAATAGCGGCGGCGGTATTCGTCTTCTAATTAGGGGACAGGGAAAAGAGGAAGGGTTATGGGCGTGTACAATGCGGGTTCCCTTTTCCTGCCGGTCATCCCCTCTATTATCGGCTCTTTCGTCATGTTCTCCATCTCCCTGATGGCCCTGTCCCGGGGACGGAAGAATCCCACCAATCTGCTTTTTTTCGGCATTACCTTCCTCGGGGCGTTGATCAACGCCGATGTTGCCCTCATCTCTATCATAGAAGACAAGACGCTCGCCCTGACCCTGGATAGAATGACCTATCTGTTCTTTGTCTTCAGTCCACCCGTTTATATCCAGTTCGTTCATTATTTCCTGGGGCTGAAAAAAAGAAAGTCCCTGGAGTATTTCGCCTACGGATTGAGTCTGATCTTTCTGTTCTTCGTGCCCACCCCGTTATTTATCGAGGGCTTATATCAATACGATTTCGGCACGATTGCCCGGGCCGGTCCCGTTTTTCACGCCTTTTCCCTCCTGGTGGCGTTTACCGTGATCTATTGTTTGAAGACGCTCTATGAGGGGATGAAAAGGGCGACGGAGAACCAGGAGAAAAACAGAATCAAATATCTCCTTGTGGGCATGGGTTTCAGCGCCCTGATGGTTTCCCTCAACATCCTTCCGGTCAGCGGCTTTCACATCTACCCCATGAGCAACTTCAGCTTTGTCCCGGCCCTCTTCCTTGCGTACGGCTTCCTCAGATATGACCTGTTGGACATCGGGGTACTCATCAGGAAGGGGACCATTTACTTCATCCTCACCAGCATCCTAACGATCATTTACGTTTTCCTTGTCTGGGGGTTTAATTTCTTCTTCTGGGGAACGGCGAGGACGGACGGGCTATTCCTGCCGCTTATTTTCGCCCTGCTCATGGTCCTCCTTTTGAATCCTTTGAGGCAACTGGTTCAGGGCGCCATCGACCGGCTGTTTTTTCGGGGCAAGTACGACTACCAGGAACGCATGAAAGAGATAAGCGAGCACTTCACCACCTTTTTACGGGCTGCGGAAATAAAAGATGCGATCATAAGGTTTGTTTTGGAAACATTGCAGGTGTCGCAGGCCGTTTTGCTGCTTTCCGGCGAGGATGGCCGGCTGGAGATGGCCAATCAGGGGAAAGAGATTGTTTTTCGTGAACCAGGCCGAAATCCATCCCCCGATAATGCCCTGAGCGCTTTCTTCAGGAATCATAAAGGGCCAATCACCGGACCTCAACTGGATGCGGCAGGTATTGCCAATCAGGAAAGGACGGAATTAGCCCGGTTATTCGCTGATACCCGGGCCACTATCCTGGTTCCCATGCTCTCGCGGGGGAGATTGATGGGATTGATAGGGCTGGGTCAGAAGATGTCCGGCGAGCTGTTTGTCCCGGAGGATCTGGCGCTGCTTTCTACGCTGGCCAATCAGGCGGTGATCGCGCTCGAGAACGCGGAGAGTTACGAGGCCCTGGAAAGATTGAGCCGGGAACTCGAGAGAAAGGTCCAACTCAGGACGGCAGACCTCAGCCGCGCCCTGAAAGAAAAGGAGGAGACCCAGGGCAGGCTGATTCAGTCGGAGACCCTGGCGGCGATCGGACAGCTGGCGGCCGGCGCGGCCCACGAGCTCAACAATCCACTGGCGGCGGCGATCAGCCTGATTCAGACCGGCGTGGATAGCATGGAAAGCGGGGACCTGTCCCGGGAGAACGAGGCGGAACTGCTGGACGACCTCCGGTTTACCCTCAAAGAACTGAGGCGGGCCGGGGACATCGTGAAAAGTCTCCTCGGGGTATCGAGACAGAAAGAGACCTATGTGGAACCGGTAAACATCAACCGGGTACTCGAGGATTCCCTGCTTATCCTTTATGGACAGTACAAACACACGGCGGTGGAAATTGAGCGATGTTTCGCTCCTGATCTTCCCGTGATGGAAGGCAATTTCGCCGCCCTGGGCCAGGTGATGATGAATATTATTAAAAACGCCCTCCAGTCCCTCCCCGGGGGAAAGGGCAGGATCACCATCACCACCGGTTGCGCAGGGGACAAGGTTCTGGTAGAAATCAGGGATACGGGACGGGGGATGACCCCCGGGGAAATGAAAGACATCTTCAAACCCTTCTTTACCACCAAATCCGTGGGAGAGGGGGTAGGGTTGGGACTTTATATTGCCCATGCGATCACGGAACGTCATGAAGGGAAAGTCAGGGTCGAGAGCAAGCCGGGCCAGGGTACGGCCTTTACCCTGGAGCTGCCTTTAAGGAGGGGTCAGGGATGAGCCGATTGCTGGTGGTTGATGATGAGGAGGGGGTGAGAAGATCCCTGCGTAAGGTGCTGGAGCCGGAGGGCTACCTGGTGATCCTGGCGGAGAATGGGCGGCAGGCCATAAGTATTGTCCGGGAAGAGGGCGAGGAGATCGAAACGGTTATCTCCGATTACCGGATGCCGGGGCTCACGGGCCTCGAGACGCTGATCGCCATCGGCCGGCTTAACCCGGAAATCACGAGAATCATCCTGACGGGCTATGCCACCATGGACAGCGCCATTGAGGCGGTCAACGCCGGAATCGACGGTTTTATCACGAAGCCTTTTGAAAATAATCTGCTCCGGTCCAAGGTGAGGGAATGCAATCTCAACAAGAGACTCAAACAATTTGTCCCGGAGCAGATCCTGGAAATCCTTCACCGCGACGGCGGCAAAATGGCGCCAAAACGACAGAACGCCTCGGTGCTCTTTAGCGATATTCGGGGCTTTACCGCCCTGGCGGAAGAGTTGGAACCGGAGGAGCTGGTCCGGATGTTGAATGGCTCCTATTTTTCGCCCCTCGACAACATCATTGCCAGCCATAACGGGACCCTGGACAAGCATATCGGAGACAGCATCATGGGGGTCTTCGGCGCCCCCGTCGCGAGCGGTGACCACGCAGAGCGGGCGCTCTTATGCGCTGTCGAAATGATCGATGAAATGATAAGAATCAATGAAAGCCCCTCGCCTCCGGGCAGGGAGATAGCCGTGGGAATAGGGATCAGCAGCGGGGAGGTGATGGCCGGCGTTTATGGCTCGGCGCGGAAGAAGGAGTACACGGTTTTTGGCCCGCCGGTGAACCGGGCGGCCAGAATGGAAAAACACGCGGCGAAATGGCAGGTCCTCATGTGCGAGGAAACCTACCGCGGCATTTCAGATGAGCGTCTCCTGGCCCGGGCGGAACCTCTAACCATTGAGTCCGACGGCAAGCGGCTGACGGCCTACGGAATAACCCGTAGTCGCGGCCCCGGCGGCCGCTCTTGAAGGATTAATTTCATGCCGAAAATCAAGCAGTTCCAATACGGGACGGATCGGGGACATGTTCCGGAAGCCCGAAGGGATCGGAACGTGTCCCCGGAACAGTAAACAGTTTAGATATGAAGACCAGGTACCGGCTGACCCAGCGGGTATAATAGGGGACAGTCTTTTCCGGAACGAGCTTTCTGGTAAGCAAATACTGTTGAAGCTCAGGAAGTGTCTGTACAAGAGACATTGATGCTTGGTGCATTCCTTTCTTTTGCTAAGCGTATTACTTATAGTCTGGTATTATAGGTTAACAACGGGCGTAAAGGAGAAATACTCTAATAATTATAATTGAATATCCTTTCAATGTTTGGTACCGGAAACCACAATTTTCGTGGATCAAGTCTTTTCGTATATTAATAAGTTAGCAACCCACAACGAAAGGAGATAATCATGGATTGGCAAAAAATAGATTTTACAACTCATCAAATAGCCCTCGGTGCACTTGATAAAATTTTGAAAGAATTTATTGATGCTACCGTAAAAACAAGCATACCAATAGATAAGGTTGGCGTTTTCGCTGGCAAAAGCCACGATAAGATAATATCCCTATTTTTCACGCCCAACGCCTCGATAACTCTTTCCTCCATCATAGCCCCTCATAAGCCAGCTC
>JAXMLI010000172.1:0-4989 GCA_034368785.1 Smithellaceae bacterium
CGGGAGCGCGGGCGTCCCGCCCGCGCTCCTTTTGCGCGCCTTGCCTGCGGCCTTTTTACCGCGCCGTCCAAATTTACTCCCCTTTTAGGCTTTTTACCGCGTCGTCACTATTGATGGGCAGGCTTAGCTTTGCCCATCATACGGCTGTTCTTCAAAAAAAACCGGCCTCAGCGATTGAGCCAGCCCCGACAAAGGCCAGCGCAGCCTCATCCTCCAGGGCTTCATAGGCGCCCTTGTATTTGGGGGAGAAATGGAAGAGACAGAGCCGCTTCGCCCCGGCCAGCCGGGCCAGGACGCCCGCCTGTCTGGCCGTCAGATGCAGCTTTTTTCGGGCCGTAGCCAGGTCTTCATGGAGGAATGGCGCCTCGATATAGAGGATTTCCACGCCCTGGGCGAGGCCCAGTATCCGCTCGGCGTTTTCCCCATTGCCCAGGACATCCGTCACGTAGCACAGGGTTTGTCCGGTCTTGATGACGATCAGTCTGTCCTTTAGTTCTCCCAGGGGCATCCATCTTTCCCTGATCTCGCGGTTGTCGTCCCGCCAGTAAATCCGGACAGGAAAATCAGGAGGCTTCCCCGCGGCCACGTGCTCTTTGAGTTCCATCAGCCACTTCCCCTTGGGAAGGGCCATCTCCTCCAGGACATTCTTCCGGATATTGATCCGGTCTGTTTCCTCGAACCGAAAGGCCAGACAGGGGATGCCATGGTCCAGGAAATCCGCCCGGACGGTGAAATTGGGAGTGGCGACCACGAGACCATCAAATTCCCGGCTATGGGTTTCCCCCCGTGGCTGGAAAGCGTCCCGGCAACTGAAGGACCGGGTGTGGCATTCTGTTTTGCTGATTTCCGTCACGAAGATCGTGAAGTCATTGGTGTAATTATTCACCAGATTCCAGTTGTAGGCCCCGAGACGGCTGGCCACATTGCCGAGGAAGCCTTGGGGGCCGTAAAGATGGAGATGCATGTCCCGGCCCAGACAGATCCTGAGCAGATGATCGAAGCCGATAAAATGATCCATGTGGGTATGGGAAACGAAGATATGGCCGAGCTTCAGAAGCTGACGGGGGCGCAGGCGATGGAGATCCCCCAGGTCGAAGAGGATGGCCTGCTTCAGATACCTGAATTCCAGGTAAACCCCCGGGTCCCCGGAGGCGTCGTTGATCAGGGCGGTGTGGAACATGCCGTCATTGCTCTCGTCAATCTCAGGCCCGGATAAAGTCCTCTCCCCGAACCTGTAACAGGGAGATTGCCCCGGCGGGACAGGCGGCGGTGCAGAGGCCGCAGCCCAGGCAGCTGTCTCCCAGGAAGAGGGGGACCCCGTTTGCTCCTGGCGCAATGGCCTCCACAGGGCACGTTTCCCGGCAGAGGTCGCAGTTATTGCAGAGGTCCGCCGCAAGGTTGGCCCGGTAACGGCTGGCCTGGACGATCCCCTTCGTGGCGGCGTCCCTGGCGTAGGGCAGAGCGATGCAGCAGCAGTTGCAGCAGTTGCAGATTACGTTGCCGATTCCCGCCTTCGTTTCCGTCATATGGACAAGTCCCGCTGCGGCAGACTGCCGCAAGATCTCTTTGGCCTCGGTTGCGTTGATTTCACGACCGGCACCCCGCTTGATGGTGTAGTCGGCGCCACGGTTGAGCTGGAGGCATACCTCCAGGGGTTTGTCGCATTTCCGGGCGATTGTGCGGCAGGGACAGTTGGTTACGGCGATACGGTAAGCCCCTTCGACGATCTGCGCGGCATCTTCAAAGGGAAGCACCCGGCTTTCGGGGGAGAGGGATTCCTTGATCGGAATCACCCGGAGAAAGGGATCCGCGTTTATCTTGGTCATAAAGGCCGGGATCTGGGGATATTCCTTCTCCATATACTCGGCCCAGAGGTCCAGCAATTCCAGCGGGGCCTCCGGCCAGAGGCTCGTGGCGTCGTGAAACTGCACCATATGGCGGGGCATCCGGTAGATGGTCTTCCCCTCCTTCTGCTGCTCGAAGATTACCCCCCGGCGAAAGAGCCTCCCCAGCAACTCGCGCGTCTCATCAAGGGCCATGTCGAATTTCTCCGCCAGTTCCTCCGCCTGGGCCGGGGTGCTGTTTACAATCCTGGCCTCCTGTTCGGTACAAAGAACCTGCCAGAGCCGGGGAATCAGGGGGGATTGCTCCTGCCCCAATTTTTTTGCCAGTTCCTGGTAAATATCTGCGTTTGTCACGGTATCCTCACTTTCTGTTAAAATGGACTCTCCGCGGCCCAATATAATAGGTCAAGCATCCTGCTTGGCCGGACAGGCAAGATGCCTGTCCTATTTTCAGAAGATTGAAGGGTTTTTAATAGAAATGTTTTATATCCGTCAGCCTTCAGCCTAATCACCTGTGTACTACGGTCTGATCAAGAATTTGCCGATTACTTCCTTCATGATCTCCGTGGTGCCGCCGCCGATACTGAGAACCCGGGAATCCCGGTAGAGCCGCTCCACCAGGTATTCCCGGGCGTAACCGTAGCCGCCGTGGATCTGGACCGCCTCGGAGACGACCTGGTCGCATACCTCGCAGGCGAAGTTTTTGGCCATCGAGACCTCCCGGACGGCATCGAGGCCAGCCTCCATTCGGGCGGCCACCCGGTAGTTGTACTCCCGGGCGATCTCGATGCGGCTGGCCATTTCCACGAGCTTGTGCCGCAGGACCTGGAATCCCGTGAGCGGGCGCCCGAAGACCTCCCTTCTCTTAGCATACTCCAAGGATTCGTCAAGGGCCAGCTGCGCCACCGCGTGGGCCATGACGGCCAAGGCGAGGCGCTCCGCCTGGAAGTTCAGCATGATCCCGTAGAAGCCCGCTCCCTCCTCGCCGATCAGGTTATCTCCCGGCACGAGACAGTCCGTGAAGGAAATCTCCGCCGTGTCCGAGGCATGCCAGCCCATCTTCTTTATTTTCTTGGTAACGGCATAGCCCTCTGTGGAACTGTCGATCATGAGGAGCGAGATCCCCCGGAAACCCTCCCCGCCGGTCCGGACGGCGGTGGTGAGAAAATTAGCCCTGCAGCCCGAGGTGATGAAGGTCTTCGCCCCGTTAACCCGGTAGA
This sequence comes from Smithellaceae bacterium, assembly GCA_034368785.1. Taxonomy (GTDB): domain Bacteria; phylum Desulfobacterota; class Syntrophia; order Syntrophales; family CAMTWB01; genus CAMTWB01. Next base: position 3,065 of record JAXMLI010000172.1, read on the forward strand.
AATCTCCCTCCCTTACGGCCCGGGTCCTGATATTGGCCACATCGGAACCGGCGTTTGGTTCGGTGATACCCAGGGCGGAGATCTTCTCTCCCTTGAGGACAGGCGTGAGAAAACGCCTTTTCTGCTCTTCCGTCCCCATTTTTGCCACCGGCGGGATGCCGATGGAATGGCTGCCTAGGCCCGCTACCAGCCCCACCGAGCCGCCCCGGATCATCTCCTCCGTGAAAACGATATTCATGAAGATATCCGCCTCTGTGCCGCCGTATTCCTCGGGATAGCCCATGCCCAGAAATCCCGCCGCGCCGGCCTTATGGTAAAGCTCCACGGGAAAGGATTCCTCCTCTTCCCACTGGTCAACCCAGGGCCTTATTTCCCGCTCGACAAATTTTTTCACGGAACTGCGGAAGATCTGGTGATCTTCGGAAAAGTATTCCTGGTACATTTTATCCCTCTCTGAATCTATCCAGTGTATCCTTGGCAATTGCCCCCCGAAGCAGTTCAGAGGTGCCGAAGGCGAGTTCGGCGAAGCGGGCGTCCCGGTAAATCCTTTCCGAGGGCCTGCCCTTGAGGTAACCATGACCACCCTGGACCTGCATGGCCAGATGGGCAATCTCCCGGGCCGACTCGCTGGCGAAGATTTTGGCGCAGGAGGAAAGGACCGAGGCCTCCTGGTCTGCTTGATCCATGGCCCAGGCAGTCTTCCATGCCATCATCCGGGAGAGGTCATTGAGGGTGAACATGATCGCCAGTTTCGCGCCAACCCCCTCGAAAAGGCCGATGGGTTTGCCGAAGGCCGTTCGCGCCTTGGCGTGCCGGGTGGACTCCTCCATCGAGGCCACCCCGAGACCCAGGGAAAGGAGCGAGATCGCCAGACGTATATGCTCCATGGTTTTCATAAGTTGACTGTGGCCCCTTCCGGTTTCTCCGCCCAAAACGGCCCCGGCGGAAACGAAAGCGCCGGCCATGTTGATCCCCGCGGTCGGGGCGCCCCGGAGTCCCATGGTCGAAAGCGTCGGGCCGATCGTCAGACCCTCCGTATCCCGGTCGAGGAGGAAAAAGGTGAGACTCCTCTCCAGGCCGCCGGTCTGATCCGTCCAGGCCAGGACAAGAAAGGCATCGGCCAGGGGGGCGTTGGTTACCAGGTCCTTGCTTCCGTCGAGTACCCAGCCATCGCCCCTTCGGGTGGCCCTGGTCCCGATTCCGCCCAGGTCTGAACCCGCCGCCTCTTCCGTATAGGCGAGGCAGCCGATCAGACTTCCTGCGGCCAGAGCGGGGAGGTACTTCTCACGCTGGGCGTCGCTGCCGAAGATACTGACCGGCGCGCCGAAGGAGGTCCCCGAGGACATGGCGGAAAGAAACGTGGCCCCGCAGTTCTTTGCCAGTTCCTCTCCGGCGACGCACCGGCCGATCATGTCATCGGCGAGGAGCTGGCGGAAATAACCCGCCCGGCCCAGCTTCGCGAGATTTTCCCTCATCAAGCCGGCCGTTTCCGCCGGGTCTGCCTCATCGAGGCGCGCCGCCCCGGGCAGTATCTCCTTTCGGCAGAATTCCGCGAAGGACGAGGCCAGTTCCTTATGTTTATCCGTTGGTTCGTAATTCATGCCAACTCCTTCTTCCCAGTTATCTTTGATGCTCTCGTAATATGTCAATAAAATGGTAGCTTGGGGACGTCTTCGTAAAAAGGCCCCCCGCGAAGGCGGGGGAGGGATGCAGTGCAGCGAGGCATATGGGCTTCCAAGGAACTTGACCATAAGTACTTTAAATTATGCAAGTACATTTTTTGGAGGGACGCGCTCCGTCGCGTCCGCGGCAGGTAGTGCAATATCCAAAGCCTTTCGGCCACGACGGAGCGTGGCCCTCCAAAATTCAAAGGCAAGTTACTCGTCGATGTGGGGCCGCCGGGCGGCGTGGGTCGCTTTTTACGA
>JAXMLI010000173.1:0-5702 GCA_034368785.1 Smithellaceae bacterium
AGGGTGCAGTGCAACGCAGCACCCGGACTTTTTACGAAGTCGTCAAGATGTGACGAGGTAGACAGGCAGAAGACTGAAGGTAGAAGGTAGAAGGTGGAAGTGTCCTGAGACCCTTCCGCCTGTCTACCTTCAGCCTTTTTCGGGGGGTCGGGTATGGAAAAGGTACTGGGAGAGTTTTCTCTGTATATGGAGATCGAGCGGAATCTCTCCCCCCTTACGGTCAGATACTATCTCGCTGATCTTCGCCATTTCCATGCCTATCTGGAGTCCGAGGGCCTCCTGAGCGGGGAAAACGAAGCGCATCTCCTGGCCGCGATTGATCATGGTCTGATCAGGGCTTACCTGGCGGAGCTTTATCGCCACCGGGCGAAAAAACCTACCCTGGTGAGAAGAATTGCCGCCCTGAAATCTTTTTTTAAATTCCTCCGTCGTCGGGGAATAATCAATGTAAGTCCGATGGAACTGATTCAGACCCCCAGATATGAACGGCCGTTGCCGGTTTTTCTCTCGGTGGATGAGGCGCTTGCCCTCCTGGATGGACCATTTGAACCGGGGATAATCGGCCTGAGGGACCATGCTGTTCTCGAGCTTTTTTATTCATCCGGGATCAGGGTCAGTGAACTGGCCGGGCTGAATCTGCAGGACATAGACTTTACGGAAAGGTTGATGAAGATCCGCGGCAAGGGCAGAAAGGAGCGGATAGTCCCGGTGGGAGATAAGGCGCTTGCGGCCCTGCGGGAATATCTGGCCTCAAGAAATGAACCCTTGAAGTTTCCCGGTCGAGAGGGTATAAATACCCCCGTTTTTCTGGGGAAATCGGGGCGACGGATCACCGTCAGGATGCTGCAGCATCTGGTAAGCCAGCGCAGCGAAAAAAGCGGCGTCTCAAGGAAGATAAGCCCCCACGCCCTGAGGCATTCCTTTGCCACCCATATGATGGATGCCGGGGCGGATATGAGGTCCATTCAGGAACTGCTTGGGCATGAGAGCCTGTCGACGACGCAGAAATACACACAGGTGAGTGTTGGTCGTCTGCTTGAGGTGTATGACAAGGCCCACCCGAAGGCAGGTCCGGCCAAGGCGCCAAAGCCGGACAAAACCGGCCTGTAGCCGCCGTCCTTGTGGCGGCGTAATTGCGGCCTGTAGTGGTAGAGACGCTCACAAGGGGCTATGTACAGACCCTGTAGCCGCCGTCCTTGTGGCGGCATGGAAGGAATGAGAAGATGTTGATAAAGGGGACCACTATCCTGGCGGTTCGGCACAAGGGAAAGGTCTCTGTAGCCGGCGACGGCCAGGTTACGGTAGACATTACGATAATGAAGCATAAGGCGCGAAAGGTGAGGCGGCTTTACAACAATCAGGTGATTGTGGGTTTTGCGGGCGCCACTGCCGATGCCTTTACCCTCTTTGAGCGGTTTGATCAGAAACTCGAACAGTTCCGCGGCAATTTGTTGCGTGCGGCGGTAGAGCTGACCAAGGACTGGCGGACGGACCGGGTGCTGCGCCACCTGGAGGCCCTGATGATTGCCGTAAGCAAGGATGGCTTTCTGATGATCTCCGGCAATGGGGATGTTATCGAATCGGATGACGAGGTCATGGCCATTGGTTCCGGCGGCCCCTATGCCCTGGCGGCGGCCCGGGCGCTGGTCAAGCATTCGGATCTGAGCGCCGACGATATTGCCCAGGAAGCGATGAGAATTGCCTCGGAAATCTGCATCTATACCAACAGCAATATAACCCTGGAGAGCCTGGACCTGGAAGAAGAGAACGCATGAGCCAATTGCAAAACTCCTGCGGACGCGACGGAGCGCGTCCCTCCACTCTCCAAACATTGCCGTTTTCCATGCCTTTTGGAGGGCCACGCTCCGTCGTGGCCGTCTTTACTATGACTTTTGCAATTGGCTCCCATGAAAGGTATTTATGTCCGCCAGTGATTTAACGCCAAAGACAATCGTAGAAAAACTCGATCAGCATATAATCGGCCAGGAGGATGCCAAACGGGCGGTGGCCATTGCCCTGCGCAACCGCTGGCGCAGACAGCAGTTGGATAAGGACCTCGCGGAGGAGATACTGCCGAAGAATATCATCATGATCGGTCCCACCGGGGTCGGCAAGACCGAGATCGCCCGGCGTCTGGCCAAACTGGATAGCTCGCCCTTCCTGAAGGTGGAAGCCTCCAAATATACCGAGGTGGGTTATGTGGGGCGGGATGTGGAATCCATGATCCGGGACCTGGTGGAATGGTCGGTCAATATGGTGCGGGCAGAGGAGCGGGAGCGGGTGTTAGCGAAGGCTGATGATCTGGCCGAAGAAAGGCTCCTGGACATCCTTCTGCCGCCCGTGAAGGTTGAGCGGAAGGAGGAGGAGATTTCACCTGAACGGCAGCTTGGCGGCCTTGAGGTTGAATATCAGGGTCCCAGGGATTCCACCAGGGAGAAGCTTCGCCGGCTGCTGAAGGAAGGAAAACTCGATGGCCGGCAGGTGGAGATAGAGGTGTCCGAATCCCGCCAGGGTCCGATGATCGAAATCTTTTCCGCCGGCGGGGTGGAGGACATGGGCCTTAACATCAAGGATATGCTGGGCAATCTCTTTCCTCAAAAGAAAAAGATCCGCCGGGCCACCGTGGCGGAGGCCCGGGAGATTCTCAAGGAAGAAGAGGCCCAGCGCCTCGTGGATATGGAAAAGGTAACCCGTGACGCCCTGGAGCGGGTGGAACAGTCGGGGATCATATTTCTCGATGAAATAGACAAGGTGGTAGGCTCTGATTCGTCCCACGGTCCGGATGTTTCCCGGGAAGGCGTTCAGCGCGATCTCCTGCCCATTGTGGAGGGGTCCAATGTAAACACCAAACACGGCATGGTCAAAACCGATCATATCCTCTTCATCGCCGCCGGCGCCTTTACTGATTCCAAACCATCCGATCTGATCCCGGAGCTCCAGGGCCGCTTTCCCATAAGGGTTGAAATGGACTCTTTGGGGAAAGATGAATTCATCCGGATCCTGACGGAGCCACACAATGCTCTGATAAAACAATACGTCGCCATGCTGGCCACCGAAGGGGTGAGCCTGGTCTTCACCGAAAGCGCCATCGCGGAAATGGCCGAAATGGCCGCCCTGGCCAATGAGAGAACGGAGAATATCGGCGCGAGGCGGCTCTATACGGTGATCGAATTTCTCCTGGAAGACATTTCCTTCAACGCCCCGGCCATGTCCGGCCAGGAGGTGGTGATCGATGAGAGTTACGTTAGAGAAAAGCTGGGTGACATTATCGAGGATGAAGACTTGAGCAAGTATATATTGTGACGAGTAAGGTGGACGACGTGGACAAAACCTGTCCACCAAGTCCACATCGTCCACCTAGTCCACGCTGAGTGCTGAGTAATGAGGTTTTTATGGATAAGATGATCACCCCGATGGAACGCGCGGAGATACTCCTGGAGGCGCTGCCATATATCCGGCGTTTTTATAACAAGACCATTGTCATAAAGTACGGCGGTCACGCGATGGTCGACGATAAGTTGAAGGACAACTTTGCCCAGGACGTAGTCTTGATGAAGTACATCGGGATTAATCCGGTGGTGGTTCACGGGGGGGGACCCCAGATCGGGAAGGTCCTGGGAAAACTGGGCAAGGAATCGAGATTTATCCAGGGAATGCGGGTAACCGATGAAGAGACCATGGACATCGTGGAAATGGTCCTGGTGGGGAAGGTGAACAAGGAGATTGTGGGACTGATCAACAAATATGGCGGAAAGGCCGTAGGTCTGTCGGGCAAGGACGGGAACCTTACCAGGGCGGACAAATACTACCTCAGCGCGGAGAAGGCGGCAGACGCGCCTCCCGAGATTATCGATATCGGGCTGGTGGGAAAGGTGAAGGCCATCAACGCGACCCTGATTGAATCCCTGGTGAAGGATGGTTTTATCCCCGTTATCGCCCCGACCGGGGTGGGTGATCAGGGCGAGACGTACAACATCAATGCCGATCTGGTGGCCGGCGAGATCGCCTCGGCCCTCCAGGCGGAGAAACTGCTCCTTCTGACAGACGTGCCGGGAGTGCTGGATGGCAGGGGAGATCTGATTAATACCATGAACGGCGCTGATGCCCTCAAGCTGATCGAGGAGGGGGTGATCAAGGGAGGCATGTTCCCCAAGGTCAAGTGCTGCCTGAAGGCCCTCAAGGGGGGCGTCGGCAAGGCCCACATAGTGGACGGACGTCTGAAACACACGATTCTGCTGGAGATGTTTACGGACGAGGGGATGGGAACGGAGATCGTGGCGTGATCTATGATCATTGACCGTTGATATTTGATAGTTGATCAAGGGGTGAGGAATGACGACGGAAGAACTGCTGGAACTGGGTGAAAAAAAGATCATGGCCACATACAAACGACTGCCGGTCGTTTTTGTCAAGGGGGCCGGGAGTCGTCTCTGGGATTCGGAGGGGAGATCCTATCTTGATTTCGTGGCGGGGATTGCCGTGTGCAACCTGGGACATTGTCACAGCGCGGTAGTCCATGCCGTGCAAAAACAGGCGGAAAACCTGTTTCATGTGTCCAATCTTTACCACATCGAGCCCCAGATCAAACTGGCCCAGGCCCTGGTTGAACATTCCTTTGCCGACAAGGTATTTTTCTGCAACAGCGGCGCCGAGGCCAACGAGGCGGCCATCAAGCTGGCGCGAAAATTCGCCCATGAGAACATGAGTAACGGCCGCTATGAATTGATTACCATGGAGAATTCTTTCCATGGAAGGACGATGGCCACGGTCACGGCGACGGGACAGGAAAAGTTTCACAAGGGTTTCTCCCCGCTCCTGGAGGGGTTCCGGTACGTGCCTTTTGATGATCTCTGCGCCTTGGAGGCGGCGGTGACGGATAAGACCTGCGGCGTAATGGTGGAACCCATCCAGGCCGAGGGCGGGATCCGTCTCCCCCGGGAGGATTATCTTAGGGGTGTCCGCGATATCTGTGACCGCAAGGGGATCCTCATGATCCTGGACGAGGTGCAGGTGGGGATGGGCCGGATCGGCCGGCTTTTTGCCTATGAGGAATATGGGGTAACACCGGACATCATGACCCTGGCGAAGGCCCTGGGCAACGGTTTCCCCATCGGCGCCATGCTCGCAACGGATCGGGTGGCGGCGGCCTTTCAGCCGGGGAATCACGCCTCTACCTTCGGAGGGAATCCGCTGGCGACGGCCGCCGCCCTGGCCACCCTGACCGTGATGACCGAATCGGGCATCCTGGAGAATTGCCGGAAGCGGGGGCAGTATTTCCTTTCGCGCCTGGGGGAACTGGCGACGAAGCACCCCGGCATCGTCCGGGACGTGCGAGGAAAGGGGCTCATGATCGGCCTGGAGCTGACCCTGGACGGGACGGGAATTGTCAAGTCCCTCATGCAGCGGGGGGTTCTGATCAACTGCGTGGGCGAGCGGGTGTTGCGCTTTGTCCCGCCCTTGATTGTCACGGAGGGAGAAATAGACGAGGTGGTGAATATCCTCGATGAGGTGCTGGCGTTACTATGAAAAAGGATCTGCTGACCGAAGACGACATTGAGTTGACTGATTTTACGGAGATATTCGACCGGGCGGACGCCCTCAAGAGAATGAACCGCCAGGGGGTGAGCCATACCCCCCTGCGGGGCAAGAGCCTGGGGATGATCTTCGACAAGGCCTCCACGAGGACCAGAATATCCTTCGAG
>JAXMLI010000174.1:0-3403 GCA_034368785.1 Smithellaceae bacterium
TGATCGTTGAAGTCCCCTGGCATGCGGAATATGTCTGTCAGCGATACCGGGAAGACAAGGCCTGGAAGTGGTATCTCGGACGCGGAATCCCGGAAGAGGAGCTGAAAAAGGGATTAGAGCCCTTCCTGGGCGCTGTTGAGCCGAAAATAAACGTAGAAGTAATCCTCTCCACTTTTCCCGACCTGGTCGAATCCGAACTCGGTGACAGCATCCATGAGGAGAGGATTATCGCTCAGCGGGATAATAAGAGCTACCGGGGCTTCATTCCCATGAACGTGGAGTTCCTTGTTGAATCCCTTTTCGCGGTGGGATTCAGTCCCAAAATTGATATTGACCAGGCGCCGATCAAATTGTGGGGCAGATACTTGCCTGAGACGCTAAGCTCATATGTCCGGCAGTTGCATAATCTGCCTGAACATGATCTCACCCATTAGGACCTGTTCCATAATCCCCGTGGGGATTGGTTTTTTCTCCTCCTCCGTTGACGGAAGCGAATGGGGACGTTGTTGATCAGTTGACTAACTCGGGAAGGAAAAAGAAGAGGACGTCCATAATATTATCAAAATCGCCCAGCAATTTAGTCCAGCCGACCGGGAATCAAGCTGGTGCGTTTTTCATTCAGCCCGTGGTCCGGCGGCTGATTAAGGTCGTTAGATTAGTCATTTCAAGCGCAAATCCTCAAAATATTCCATCCATCATAGTTGCTAACTTGTAGGTGAAATAGTCAGTTTCCACTATCCGATTTTTGGAATGGTAAGAACGGATGATCCATCGCCACTCCTCACGTCGCAGTGCCTTGAAGGAATTTTTGGCCGCACGACTGCGGGGCGCCCGACGACACGACCGGATTGCAGCGTTTTTCAGATTCTCTCTTCTGGAGGAAAAGACGGATGAAATAGGTTTCCGCCGCGAATTGCCAATCCTGGCTGTCGTGAAACTTAATGAGCTTGGGTGTCTCTCCTCTGGTACTGCTGCGTAACGGGAGGATCTCGAAGGAGCCCGTGCCGGATAAAGCCAGCAGCATTACGTCACCACTGCTCTATCTGCATCGATACGTCTGGGCCGGCGCAGGCGGCGGGGATGACATTTTACGGTTCCGTCTGTAATAAATTATGGATAAACCCACACCAAACACGCGCCACATCTCCTTCAGCCGGTTAGATCTTCATTTCGCCCAATTTTTAAGCCGCTTGGCCGGCGGGGCGGTTTCAGCGGAAATTTATGCCGCCGCGGCCATGACGAGCCATGCTATTGGGGGGGGGAGCATCTGCCTGAACCTCGAAGATGTTGCGGGTCAAAGGATTATTGATAAGGCCGCGTCGATTGATATTGCGCTGCCGGATATCTCCCTCTGGCTCCGCATCCTGGCGGGAAGTTCGCTGGTGGGTAGAGCGGGAGACTTCTGTCCGCTTATTCTGGATCAGAAGAGGCGGCTTTATCTCCACCGGTACTATGAGTATGAGAGATGCGTGATCGAAAATATCCGCCGTCGCCTCACTTATATCGAGCAGGACGGACCGGGGGCGTTCCTGAAGGGCGCGGACCCCGAAAGGGTGAGGGATTTCCTCCGCTTCCTCTACCCCGGCGGGGCCGAAGGTTCCCTGACCTTTCAGAAGGTGGCATCCCTTTTGGCCGCGCATAACCGGTTCACGGTGATTTCAGGGAGTCCGGGGACCGGCAAGACGACGGCGGTCATCAGGATTATCGCGTTCCTGCAATTCCTCGCCGGGGATAAGCCCCTCTGCATCTCGCTTGCGGCGCCAACCGGCAAGGCAGCCGCCCGCCTTCAGGAGGCGGTTGCCGGACCTGATCCCGCGTTTCCTGAGGTCCATCAAAACGGGATTTCAGCGGCAACCACTGTTCATCGCCTGCTGGGACTGGGGAGAAGACGGTCATTTTTACGACCGGACCAGGTCGATGCCCTGACCTGTGATGTACTGATTCTTGACGAGGCCTCAATGGTGGATTTGCCCCTCATGGCCAGGCTCCTTTCGGCCCTGCCTGATTCAGCGGGACTTGTCATGCTGGGCGACCGGAACCAACTGGCCTCGGTAGAGGCCGGGGCGGTATTTGGCGACCTCCACGGCGCCGATGACGATGCCTTCACCCTGGGGGCGTTTGATTTCTTCAAGGACTATTTGGCGGAGGGAGACCTCAAAAGGATCATGGTGCGAAACGGTCCGGCGATCCAGGATTCGATGGTGGAGCTCAAGGATAGTTACCGCTTTCCCCGGGGAAGCGCCATTGGCCGGCTCAGTCAGGCCGTTGTCGGGGGCGATGCCACGGGCGCTCTCGAGATTCTGAAGGCTGATATCTCACTTGACGTCTCCTGGGACGATCTCCCTGAATCAGACAGGATTACCAGGCATCTGCGAGATTATGCGGTATCCCGCCTGCGGGGGTATTTCGATGCGATCGAAAGAGGGGCATCCAGGGAGGAGGTGTTCCAATTATTCAGGATGAGCGGCATCCTGTGCGCCCTGAGACATGGTCCATACGGTTCTTTGCTGATAAACCAGGCCATCGAAAATATCCTGAGGAAAGAGGGCATCCTGAAGCGCAGTGGGGCCCTCTACCCGGGCCGCCCCCTGATGATAACCCGCAATGACTATTCGCTGGGATTATTCAATGGCGATGTGGGCCTCCTGCTGCCGGACAGCAAGGAGCCCAGGGGATTGAGCGTATATTTTCCGGGCTATGAAAACGAGGAAGGAAACCGCGGGGTTCCGCTTTCGATTCTGCCGGAAAACGAAACTATTTACGCCATGACCATTCACAAGTCCCAGGGATCGGAGTACGATCATGTCCTGGTCGTCCTGCCTGACGTTGATTCCCCCGTTCTTACCAGAGAGTTGATCTATACGGCCATTACCCGGTCGAGGCGTACTCTGGCCATCTGGGGACGGGAAGAGACCTTCCGGCAGGCAATCGAAAGAAGAATCCTGCGTACATCGGGTCTCCGGGAGGCCTTATGGGGGGAATGATCTACCTGGTTCTCGCCGATCTGCTGGTCCTGATCCATTTTTCCTTTGTTGTCTTCGTGGTCATGGGCGGTATCCTGGCGTTGAGGCGGCCCTGGTGGAGCTGGCTTCACCTGCCCGCCGCCCTCTGGGGAGTGGTGGTGGAGGTGGGGTCCTTCATCTGCCCCCTCACGCCGCTGGAGATTTACCTCCGGGTAAAGGGAGGAGGCGAGGGCTATGCTTCCGGGTTTATTGAAAATTACCTTCTGCCTATTTTGTATCCGGCTGGGTTGACCAGAGGTCACCAGATATTTCTTGGCATGGCGGTGCTGGTGATTAACAGCATCATTTACGGCGCGGTTTACCGTCGCTGGAGGAAAAATTGAACCAACAATTAATGTTTTGGCTCAATCTGCAAGATTGACGACCTCGTAAAAAGTCCG
>JAXMLI010000175.1:0-12615 GCA_034368785.1 Smithellaceae bacterium
TTGTCCCGGATCTTTAAGGCATTTAGCCTTCCGATGGTAGAGGTCTTCTTTATGCCCTCAGCAATGGCTAAGAACCGCATCATATCGACTATGGGGATGGTTCCTTTCTGTTTCAGGTCGAACTTATCCCGGTGCTCTCCGTTTTTTTCCACCATCACGGACTTGAAAAAACCGATCGGGGGTTTATTTCTTAAGATGATGCCGGCCATGCACCTGAGAAAATCGGTCCCTTGCAGATTGAAGATAAATGAGTCTCTGAGGGCATCGGCAAGGTCGAATTTCCCATGGACAGGCCTGAAATCAAAAAAGGTCAGGGATCTGGCGACCGAATCAGGCGACGGGTCGCTTATCCAGTTGGAGAAATACCCTTTCCATATGCTAAGAGGCTGGCACCAATGGGGATTGCCTGCCATATAATCGGACGAACAAAGCGGATACCCGACCTTAACGAGACTGTCCCTCACAAAGAGAGCAAGGCGTGAAAAATAGCTCTTCGCCTCATCTTCCTCTTCAACTGTCTCTGGGTCCTGGTAGACGATGGCGTTGTCCTGGTCTGTTTTGAAAAGCTGCTCTTTACGGCCCTCGCTGCCAAAGACAATCCAGCAGTATGGGACAGGTGGGTGTCCATATTGCCTTTCCGCAATTTCCAGCGCCTTTCTGATTAGCCTGTCGTTTATCTCTGTTACAACTGTCAAAATACCACCGGCCGTGGCACCGCCCTTAAGAAGCAATCCCACCAGGTTGTATATCCTGCCCGAAGCGGCAACAAGGCCCTCGATGCTCTGCTGATTCTCAATATTTTTAGCAAGGGACAGGGGCGAGGCGCCCTGAAGCAGCATGAGGTCATGATTGGTCATAATGCCGTGCAATGAACCTTCCTTTATGATGAGCAGATGGTGGATTTTGTATTTAATCATCTTAAGGACGGCTTCAAAACAAGAGTCCTCCGCGTCAATCCTTATCAGAGAAATGGTCATGATGTTCCTGACGGGCTCTAAAATGTCCCGGCCTTTGGCGATCACCTTTTCCCTTAGATCCCGGTCCGTGACAATGCCTACGGGGAGATTTCTCCTGTCGAATATGATCAGGGAGCTGACATTGCCTCTGGCCATAATCCCGGCGGCTTCCTGTATGGTCGTCTCTTCCGGGGCAGAAACAATAGCCTTGGCCATATCGCCAGCCTTGGTCGTATAGAGAAGGCTGTCCGCGCTGCTGTAGAGCAGGCTTTTTGTGTGCATTTCCCGATATACACGTTCCACATAGCGCGAGAGATAGGACAGGAAATATTCCGCAAATTGCGGATTTGTTTCAATAAGATTCAGCACCTCTCCCCTGCCCAGGACATAGCAGATAGTATCATCGATGGTAATAACAGTTGTCCGCTGTCGTTCTTTCCCGATTAGCGAAAGGAAGCCGAAATTGTCCCCGACCCCCAGGTAATCCATGATCACCTCCTCGCCCTGTTCGGATTTCATGAGGGCCTTCACTCCCCCTTTTTTTATAATCCATATCGCTTCGGCAGCCGGGCCGCCCTGATTCAGGATGACGCTGTCCCGGGGGTAGAATTGCATGGACAGACTCCCGGCAATGCCCCTTAGCGCCGCCTTGTCGAACAGGTGAAAGGGCGGGCTCTCTTGCAAAAATTTAATTACGTCTTCAAGAATCATAGTAAATGCTCCGGTTGTTCAGGCCGAAGGCTGAAGGTAAACGCAAAAAGCCTTCAGCCTTCAGCCTTCACCCTATCTACCTCTGTTTTTAGGCCGGGCAGATGCTCTGCCCGGATGACATGACCGTCAAGCATCAGAACCGCCCGTTCGATGATGTTTTTTAGTTCCCTCACATTGCCGGGCCAGTGGTATCCGGCAAGTAAGTCCATGCCCTCAGGGTCTATCCCTTTTACGGTTTTGCATAAGTCAGCTGAATATTTCTGAAGAAAATGATTCACCAGGGGCGGGATATCTTCGTGGCGCTCCCGGAGGGGCGGCAGCATTATCGTGGCCGCATTAATCTTCCCGGATAGAGCGGCCAGAAATTGCGACTCCCTTGTCAAGATATCCGCCTCTGTGTGTGAGGCATAAATAAATGCGCAGTCAACCTTCAATCCTCGCGTTCCCCCCGGGGGAATCGTCTCCCGGTCTTCAATGGCCTTCAGCAGCCTGGCCTGAAGCGCGGAATCCAGGCCGCCAACCTCGCGTAGGAAAAGGGTCCCTCGGCCGACCTCACCCAGGATTCCTTTTTTGGAAACGGTCCCGTTCTTAACAAAGCCTTTAATGGTTCCGAAAAGTCTGGATTCCCTGACCTCCTCGGAAATCAAGTGGAGGGCGACGGGGATGAATGGCTTATCGGCCCGACCGCTGTAAAAATGGATCGCCCGCGCAATAAGCTCTTTCCCTGTCCCCCTCTCGCCCAGCAATAGAACATTTTTATCTGCATTGGCGATTTCCCTGACCTGATTCATTATCTTCTTCATGGCCGCGCTTTGGGCCACGATCCTCGCCGGGGCGTATTCTTTCTCCAGCTGGCTTCTCAGACGGAGATTTTCCTCCTGAAGCGCGTTCTGTTTGAGCGCGTTCTTAACCACCAGCTTTATCTCCTCATGCATCAGGGGTTTTACGATATAGTCGTAGGCGCCGTTTCGGAGCGCGTCAATAGCCGTCTCCAGCGAGGCAAAGGCCGTCATCACCACCACGCTCTGCTCCGGAGACCGCTCTTTTATCCTCTTTAGAAATTCTATGCCGGTTACTCCAGGCAGGATAATATCGGTCAATATCAGGTCATAGTAACCCTCGTCCAACGCCTGAATTGCTGATTCTACGCTTTCAGCGGTCCTTACCTCGTACCCCTCCCTGGATAGCACCCTTCCGAGGGATTCACATAATGTCTCTTCATCGTCTACGATAAGCAGTCTTTCCGCCATGGCCATCTCCATAATTTACGCCGTTACGCCCATACGCATATTTTCAATTGGAAGCCTGATCAAAAATGTCGTCCCCTCCCCCTCCCCCTCCCTGCTCTTTACCGTAATCGTTCCGTTATGCTCCCTGATAATGCCATAACAGATGCTCAGCCCTAGGCCCGTGCCCTTGCCTTGGGTCTTGGTGGAAAAAAACGGGTCAAATATCCTGTCCAGCACCGCCTCATCAATGCCTGCCCCTGTATCGGAGAAGGAAATTTCCACAACGGAATCGACGCTTCTCATGTTGATATTCAAACTGCCCCCCTCAGGCATGGCATCCAGCGCATTGATTATGAGATTTAAGAATACCTGCTGGATCTTGTCCTGATTCAGCATTAATTGGGGGATATCCGCCTCCAGTACCGTCGCCAATTGAATATTCTTAAATCGCTTGTCATATTTTACCAGTTTGATCGTCCTGTCGAGGATATCGGGAAGACTGGAAGCGGTCTTTTCCGCCGCCGATGTCCTGGCAAAGTCGCCGAGGTTCCGGACAATGTTAACCATCCTTTCAATATGGGTGTTTACCACCTTCAAGGAATCATTCGTGAAGTCAATTTCTTCCGCTGAATCCATTTTCAGAGATCTCAGTTCCTGAACCAGCGATGAAATGGATGCCAGTGGGTTCCCTATTTCATGAGATATGCCGGCGGTCAATTTACCGATGCTGGCGAGCTTGGATGCCTCCAGCAACTGCTCTGCCATAATTTTCCTCTCGGTCACATTTTCGATGATAACAACAAAACCTCCGGAAGGGTCTTTAAAGGGGCTGATATTTATCTTGAACGACTGTTGGGCAGGGGCCTGGACGATTATTTCCCTCTGGCCGGCAAGGCTGAATACGTCCCTTTCCAGCCAGTCCAGAAGATAAGTGATCGGCCTGTTAAAGGCCTCCGCTCTTTTAAACCCCGTAATGGACTCCAGCTCATTGTTCCAGTACTTTATCCTAAGATGCGCATCAACAGTAGCAATGCCGATCGGAGCGCTTTCAATTATATTTTCACTGAACGCCTTCAGATAGGAAAGTTCCCTGTTTGCCTCGGCCAGTTGCCGCCTGGAGAGCTGTAGATTCTCCGTCATGTCTTTTACCGTCCGGGAAAGATCTTCTCTTTCTTTTTCCGTCAGGATAAGTTTGGTCTCAAAGATAATTGCCGCGATGGAAGAACCGACCGCTCCGGCCAGCACCCGCTCGGCCTCGGTCCTTAGTTCAAAGACCTCCTTCTGATTGAGTTCGTCCTTGGCCTTTTTCTTGCCGGACAGTATCATGCCAATCGCTTCCGTCGCCTCCGACCTCCCCAGATACATGGCGAGGATATTCTCTATGTCATCGGCTTTGTACGAGCTGCCCCTGGTAGGATAGGGAACCATCTGATAGGAATCCACGACTATCAGCGCTTGTATCTCCTCTTCCCTGGACTGCCTGGTAAAGATGGAAACCCCGACGAAAAGCGAAACGTTGACCAGCATACCCCACAAGAGTGAATGTCCCCATTTGCCGAGCCCTTTAATGCCGAAAAGGCTCTCCGGGTTGAGCATCTCGGAAGTCACCATCCGGTGAATCAGGCCGGAACTTTCTATCACACCAGCACGGAGCAGGTCGGGCAGGATCAGGGGGTAGAACCAGACAATAAAGCCCGCAATCAGGCCAGCCGCGGCACCGGCCTTGGAAGCCCTCTTCCAGTAGAGGCCAAGGAAGAAGGCCGGGGCAAACTGGGCGATCAGTTCAAAGGACTTGAGCCCGATCTCCACCAGACCATAATACTCTCCGATCGATACGGCAAAAAGATACCCCAGGTAAACCACCCCCAGGATGATCGCTCTCTTTAGATTCAATACCAGTGTCGGAAAACCTCGTAATTCGTGGAACTTAATCATGGTGGGCATGATCAGGCTGTTCATGACCATCGTGCTTAACGCCAGGGATTCCACGATAACCATGGCCGTGGCCGCGGAAAAGCCGCCGATAAAGGCAATAAGCGCGAGATGCTCTTCAATATAGGTGGAAGGGATGGTAAGGACAAAATAATCCGCCATCTCCGCGGACCCTTCCGAGAGGAGACCGCCGAAGGCAATGGGCAACACAAAGATATTTATCAGGAAGAGATAGAGGGGAAGCAACCATGCCGCCTTGTTTATATGGGACTCGTCGTAATTCTCCACCACGGCCATCTGGAACTGACGGGGCAAAAGCACGATTGCGATCATGGAAAGGAAAAGAAGGGCAAACCATTCCGAATAGGCCGTGGCCGGCCCCGTCCCAAGCAGAAGCAGGTGGGAGTGTTCGGAATCTCTTATCCTGCTGAAGATGTCACTAAACCCGTCATAGAGTCCATAAGTCACAAAGAGCCCGATGAGAACAAAAGCGAGCAGCTTAATGATGGATTCAAAGGCAATGGCAAAGACCAGGCCGCCGTGTCTCTCCGAGGCGTCGAGGCGTCTGGCCCCGAAGATCACGGCAAAGATCCCTAAAATCGCCGTAATGAAAAGGCCCGCCGCCGCGCTCCCCGCCGTTTCACCGGAAATTATCGTCATGGTATGGATGATGGCCTTGATCTGCAGGCCGATATAGGGAATAATTCCCATGACGGCAACAATGGTAAAAAGCCCCGAAAGAAACAGGGACTTCCCGTAGCGAAAACCGATAAAATCAGACAGGGTGGTGATCCGGTTCGCCTTTGCTATCCTGATGACCTTTTTCATAAAGAAGAGCCACAGGACGGCCATCAGCGTCGGGCCAAGGTATATCGTCAAAAACATCAGGCCGCTTGTGGCCGCCTTGCCCACGCTCCCGTAGAAGGTCCAGGCCGTACAGTAAACAGCCAGGGAGAGGGAATAGATATAGGGGTTCGCGACGATGCTCCTGCCGGCCCGTTCCCTTCTCTCCGCATAATATGCCAGCAGGAAAAGGAGGGTGAGATAGCCCAGAACACAGAGAAATATCAGCCAGCCTTCAAACATGCTAATCTTTCTTCAGCGAGATAACAAGACCCAGGACAATAATGAATATGAACCAGCTTAAAAAAAGATACAGCGGTAAAGACAGACGGAAGATTTCGAGCAAGGGCCAGTTAAAAAGGAGTAATCCCAGCAAAAAGAGAAATAACAGTACCTCTTTGATTTTCATTTCATCCCTGCTTCCTCGGGTATCCCATGCCCTTCATCGCCTCTCCGATCTCTTGGAGAATCACGGGGTCGTCGATAGTTGAAGGAGTCTCATACTCTTCTCCGTCGGCTATCTTTCGCATGGTGGCTCTCAGGATCTTCCCGGAGCGCGTTTTGGGAAGTCTCGGCACCACGGCCGTGTCTTTGTAACAGGCGATCGGACCGATCTGATCCCGGACCAGCCGGGCCAGCTCTTTTACAATCTCCTCATGACTGCGCTCTACCCCGGCTTTCAGAACGACAAAACCGATGGGCAACTGACCCTTCAGGTAATCGGCGGCGCCGATCACGGCACATTCGGCGACGGCGGAATGGGTGGAGATGATCTCTTCCATTTCGCCGGTGGAAAGCCGGTGGCCGGCCACATTAATCACATCATCCACCCGTCCCATGACAAATACGTAACCATCTCCGTCCATGAAGCCGCCGTCCGCCGAGAAGTAATAGCCGGGGAACACACTCATATAAGACCGGAGAAATCTCTCCTGGGCATTCCACAAGGTGGGCAGGGTCCCGGGCGGCAGGGGCAGCCTTACGGCAAGGAGGCCTTCCTGCCTTGGTCCCAGCAGGTTGCCGCTGTTATCCAATATCTGGACATCATATCCCGGGACCGGCTTTGTCGAGGAACCGGCCTTGACGGGAAATTGCTCCAGACCCATACAGTTTGCCGTGATGGGCCAGCCCGTCTCTGTCTGCCACCAGTGATCAATAACAGGTCGATCGAGCAGATTTCGCGCCCAGTGATATGTGTCCGTATCAAGTCTTTCCCCGGCCAGAAAGAGGTATTTAAAGCGGGAGAGGTCATATTTTTTCAGGTATTCCCCCCGGGGGTCTTCCCTCTTTATCGCCCGGAAAGCCGTCGGCGCGGTAAAGAGAACCTTTACGCCGTGCTCTGAGATCACCCGCCAGAACGCGCCCGGATCGGGGGTCCCGACGGGCTTTCCTTCGTAGAGGACCGTAGTGCAGCCCGTCAGGAGCGGGGCGTACACAATATAGGAATGTCCCACCACCCATCCTACATCGGAGGCGGACCAGTACACCTCGCCGGGTTTTACATCATAAATATTCTCCATGCTCCAGCAGAGCGCCACCGCATGGCCGCCATTATCCCGGACAATGCCCTTAGGTATTCCCGTGGTGCCGGAGGTATAAAGGATGTACAGCGGGTCGGTGGCCTTGACCGCCACACAATCGGCCGGCGCCGCCTTGACCATCATTTCGTCCCAGTCCAGGTCAAATCCATTTTTGAGTTCCGCCTTCACCTGGGGTCTTTGAAGGATTACGCACCTCCGCGGCTTATGCGAGGCGAGTTCGATAGCCTTATCCAACATAGGCTTGTATTCGATAATCTTCTTCATCTCGAAGCCGCAGGACGCGGAAATGATGACCTTCGGCTTGGCATCGTCAATGCGAACAGCGAGTTCATGGGGGGCAAAGCCGCCGAATACGACAGAATGAATCGCCCCCAGACGGGCGCAGGCAAGCATGGCCATAAGGGCCTGGGGAACCATGGGCATATAGATAATTACAGTATCGCCTTTCGATACGCCAAGACCCTTGAGAACCCCGGCGAATCGGGATACCGCGTCGAGCATTTCTCTGTAGGTGAACTTCCGGATCTGTCCTGTTACCGGACTGTCATAGATAAGTGCCACCTGCTCGGACCTTCCGCCTTCCACGTGACGGTCGAGGGCATTATAGCAGGTATTGAGTTCACCGCCCGCAAACCAGCGGTAAAAGGGCGGATTGGAATCATCCAGGACCCGGTCGAATTTTTTATACCACGAGATGGCTTCTGCCGCTTCCGCCCAGAAGCCGTTTGGGTCGCTGATACTTCGCTCGAAAACCTCCTCATACCTGCCCATATCGCTCATCCTCCTGTTGAATATTTACGACTTTTAAGAAGTCCGGCTGCTTCGTTAATCCGCAATCATCCTGTCATGTTGCCTCCGACTTAACGAAGATGCGGGCGTCCATCGCCATGGTCCCCATTCCCGGGTTAAATACCATGAGCGGATTTATTTCCACGGCCTTGATCTCCGGAATATCCTCAATCAGCGCTGAAAAGCGCAGGAGGACTTCCCTGAGCGCGTCTATGTCCCTCGGCGGGCTGCCGCGCCAACCTTGAAGCAGGGGGAAGCCCTTCAACTGTCTGAACATGAAATCCGGATCCGTATTCCTGAGAGGATGGAGAGAGAAGGCCACATCCTTCATCAGTTCCACATGGATCCCCCCGAGGCCGACCATTACGAGAGGTCCGAAAACAGGATCAAAGGACATGCCAATGATGATCTCTTGTCCGCCCTTCACCAGCGGCTGCAGAATAACGCCTTCCACCTGCGCGCCGAGTCCGGCCCTGTCAAGGCGAGCCTCTAACTCATTGTAGCCAAGTTTCACCTCATCTTCACCCTGGAGCCCGATCAGAACACCGCCCGCCTCGTTTTTCTCCGTGATCGCCGGGGAACGGAATTTCATCACTACCGGAAATCCTATCTGCCGCGCTGCTTTTGCCGCCTCCTCAGGGCTGTATGCCGTTAGCGTTTCGGCCACGGGAATGCCATATTCCTTTAGCAAGCCCAATGAGATTTCCGGAGAGAGCCAGCCACCTTTTGTAAACACTTCGGATGATTTCAGGTAATTTCTAGTCCTTTCCTCATCCGCCTCAGGAAAGACCGGCAGGATCCCCTCTTCGAGCGTCCTGTATCTGGCGTAGGTATAGGCATGAAAGAAGGCCTGGAGCGCCTCTTCCGGAGACGTATATATCGGAACAAGATTCCCGGGGCCGGAGCGGATCTCCAAATTGCCCGTTCCGGACATCATGAAACATGCGGCTAGTGTTTTTCCCCCGGCATATCCGGCCAGCCTTTTTTGTATGCCTGCGGCAACTTCCAGATACGGTCTGATCGGGGCATTGATGATGATTATCCCATCTATCGCCTCATCATCCAAAATAACGGAAAGGGCCTTTCCGAACTGCTCACCTGTGGCCGATTCCATGATATCCACGGGGTTTCCAAGAGAGGCCTCTTCCGGGAGGAATCGCGAGAGTTTCCGGCTGGTTGCCTCAGAAAGCGGAGGAACGGATAGTCCGTAACTGATCGCGGCATCCGCGGCAAGAACGCCCGGACCGCCGGCATTGGTCAGGATGGCAAGACGTGGGCCCCTTGGCAGCGGCTGATGGGCCAGGTACTTTGCCGCGTTGAACATCTCCGCGATGGTGTTTGCCCTGATGACGCCGGCCTGCCTGAAAAGGGCGTCTGTGGCGATATCGGAACCGGCGAGGGCGCCCGTATGGGAAGACGCGGCCCTTCCCCCCGCCTCGCTTCTGCCCGCTTTGAGAGCGATGATCGGTTTCTTGCGGGTGATTCGTCTCGCGATGCGGCTGAACCTTCTCGGATTGCCGAAGGATTCAAGGTAAAGGAGGATCACCCCTGTATTCTCATCATCTTCCCAGAATTCAAGAAGATCGTTGGAGGATATGTCGACGCGATTTCCGATGCTTGCGAAATGGGCAATGCCGATATTGTTGCCCTTGAGGTAGTCCAGGAGCACAATGCCAAGGGCGCCGCTGTGGGAACCGATGCTCACGTTTCCGCGCGAAGGCATGGGGCCCGCGATGGAGGCGTTAAGGCAAGTCCTGGGGTCAGTGTTCATAATCCCGATGCAATTGGGGCCGATTACCCTGATACCGTAGGCCAGGGCCTTTTCCCTGAGCAACCTCTGTCTGTCCCTGCCTTCTGGACCGGCCTCGCCAAAGCCTGCGGAGATTATGACTACACCCATGACGCCTTTTCTCGCGCATTGGTCCATCACTTCCAGCACCTGCGCGGCAGGAACCATGATTACCGCAAGATCGACCTCCCCCGGCACATGCTCTACCGTAGGGTAACAGCATATCCCGCCCACGGACGCGGCCTTTGGATTCACCGGGAAGACGGGACCGCTGAAACCATCTGCAAGCAGGTTCCGGAGTACCATGCCGCTGACCGTCTTGGGGTTGCTGGACGCCCCGATAACGGCAACGCTCCTGGGATAAAGGATTCTGCACACTCCTTCGGAGCAGGCAACATGTTCGCGCCGGGCCTGCCGCTTTAAGTACTCATCCTGCTGCCTGAGGTCAAAGGTCAGTTCATATGTCCCCTCATACTGCCGCTTGCCCATCTGGAACCCGCTCTCCTCGAAAACCTCGAGCATCCTGGTATTTTCCGGCAGGACGTGGGCGACAAACCGTTTGATCCGGTATTTGGGCGCGGCCGCCGCCAGATGCTCCAGCAGCGCCGTACCAATCCCCCGTAACTGAATCTTATCCTCGACAATAAAGGCAATCTCGGCGGATATTCGATCAGGGGCGAGAAACCACCAGCCGATTGCCACGATTTTCTCGTCCTCGCCCTCATCCTTGACGGCCACGTAGGCAAAAATATCAGGGGGATTGTTTGCGGTAAAATAATCAAGTTCCCGCTCGCTGATATAGTTCTTCATGAACCCAAACCGCAGGTACCTGGTTAGGGGACTCAGCCGATAGAAAAAGGCCTTAAGCCTTCCCCTGTCCTCAGGGGCAATCGGACGGACCTTGAGACTCTGGCCGTCTCTCAGGATGACTCTGATTATCGCGGGCTCGACATCTGCTGTTGTCATTCTTATCCCCCTTCGGGGACTTCGGAGATAATCCCCACCTGACCGGTGAGGATTTTGGCAACGATATGGAGAATTGACGACTTCGTATGAACTGAAAGGTATTGTATGGCGGAGAGGGGGGGATTCGAACCCCCGTGAGGACTTTTGGCCCCCAAATCGATTTCGAGTCGATCCCGTTACGGCCGCTTCGGTACCCCTCCACAATCAGATATGTTTGAAGAGCTTAGGTCACGCTTTCCCCGGAAGAAATCCTTGAGCAATCCTGCGCTATCCGCTTCAAGAACCCCTCCCCTGACCTGAAAGATATGGTTCAGTCTTCGATCACAACCAACCTGGTAGAGGGAAACCACCGCCCCCCCCTTGGGATCACTGGCCCCAAAAACCAGCCTCTCTATCCTGGCGTGGATAATGGCGCCGACACACATCAGGCAGGGTTCCAAGGTCACGTAAAGGGTCGCGCCGGTCAGACGGTAATTCCCTTTCCGGGCGGAAGCCTCGCGAATGGCAAGGATCTCCGCATGGGCGGAAGGGTCAGTAAGGGCGATCGGGCTGTTATGCGCCCGGGAAACGACCTCGCCCCCCATGACCAAGAGGGCGCCTACCGGCACCTCCCCCGCGGTCAGGGCTTCCCGCGCTTCAGCCAACGCAACGCGCATGAACTCTACATCAATATCCATTTTGGTGTCAACAGTGAATTGACGGTGAGATAAAAAGTCAAAAAACGCTGGACGGATAAGACCTCATTGGCCCCAAGTTGTCAAGGGGCAATCGGGCGTCTCAACTTGTTGTTGCTTTCTCTATTCCAATTAACTTATACGTAGCCCCTAAGGCAGCAATGTCCGGTTAGCTTTTTGTATCCTCCATAAATACTCTGTTTGGGTCGGATTTTGTTCCTCCCCCTTCAAGGGAGGCCTTAGGAGGGGCACTGCCAGATTCCTCCCCTTGAAGGGGAGGGAGAAGGACCTGCAAAGACGGCCATTGTGCCTCAAAAGGAGCCTGATAAGGTCGATCGCAATTTTCTAACCGGACATTCATGCAATACAATGGAATAAAAACAATGAAGAAAAATATCCTCTTGATTAATCCCTGGATTCACGATTTCGCGGCTTACGATCTGTGGATGAAACCCCTAGGCCTCCTTATTCTCGGCTCCATCCTGAGGAAGAATGGTCATACGGTCTCTCTCGTAAATTGTCTCAACTGGCAACACCCGGACCTGGCCCGGGATAAGGGCATCCTTCTGCCCAAGAGGAGAAATGACGGTCGCGGCGAGTTGCCGAGGAGGGTTATTCCAAAACCAGGGAAACTGGATTTTATCCCCCGGCACTATCGCCGCTTCGGCATCCCGCCGGAAATATTCCTGAATGATCTCTTTAAAATAGCAAGGCCCGATATAATCCTCGTCACGTCCCTGATGACCTACTGGTATCCGGGGGTATTTGAGGCCATCGGTCTGCTCCGTCAGGTTTTTCCGGAGGTCCCGGTTGTCCTGGGGGGGAATTATGCGACCCTCTGCCCGGAACACGCCAAGATGTCCGGCGCGGATGCCATAGTCCGCGGAGAAGGTGAACGTTATCTGGCGGGGATTTTTCAAGAATATCTTGGAATTGATCTCTCCTTCATGCCCGACTGCGCCGATCTCGATTCTTACCCCTACCCTGCCCTTGATTTACTCGGGACCATTGATCAGGTTCCGCTCCGGACCTCACGGGGATGTCCCTACAGATGCACTTACTGCGCATCGTTCGTTCTTCATCAAGGTTTTTCCCAACGTAAGCCGGAGATGGTTTCCCATGAAATTGATTACTGGCATAAAAAACAGGGGGTTAATCATTTTTCCCTCTACGATGACGCCTTCC
>JAXMLI010000176.1:0-14943 GCA_034368785.1 Smithellaceae bacterium
TCAACGCCTTGGCCTCATGGCCGACAGCCACGGCGACCTGCATATTTTGCAGCGGGCGATTGATTTATTGCGGGCACAAGGGGCGGAGCTGCTGGTTCATTTGGGTGATTTCTGCGACTCCCTGCGGCCGGAGACCCTGGCGGATATAATCGGAATTTTGCAGACTAACGGGGTGCTGGCCGTCCGGGGGAATAACGAGTACGCCCTCGAAAGGACGATTGCCGCCGGCAGGGGCGACAAGGGCGATAATCCGACCAGTCTGTTTCTCCGCTCCCTCCCCTTCCACCGGACGATGGGGGACATCACCTTCGCCCATTCCTTCCCGGGCGATGATCCCCGCGGTCTTTATGAACCCATCGACGCAGGCGGGACCAACGAGGCCGCTACCCTCTTCGGGAAAACCACCCAGCGGCTGCTCTTTGCCGGCCATTCCCATCGTCCGGTCCTGTTCCGGAGGCGGCACAACCAGATTGCCAGGGAGGAGATACGCCCCGGCGAGTCCGTGCATCTTCCCCGGAACGAACGGGCCATTATCATTGTCGGCGCCCTGGAAAATGGCGAGGCGGGCATCTACGATCAAAAAAGCGATACCTATGAGAGTAAAAGAATATCCCCTTAGAAATCAGCCCGCAGCAATAATATCCGCCAGGGCCCGCAGTCCCAGGAGATAACTGCCCAGGCCGAAACCGGCGATCTGGCCTTTGGCAATCGGCGCGATCACCGAATAATGCCGGAATTCCTCCCTGGCATGGATATTGGACATGTGGGCCTCCACGATGGGAACCTTGAGGATCGCCAGGGCGTCCCGGAGGGCATAACTGTAATGGGTCCAGGCGCCGGCATTGATGAGGACCCCGGCGACCCCCTCCTGGTGGGCGGCATGGATCTTCTCCACCATCGCGCCTTCGTGGTTTGTCTGGTAAGTCTCTACCTCGCAGCCGAGTTCCCTTCCCAGTTCCACGAGCTTATTGTCGATTTCAGCCAGGGTAACCGTTCCGTACTGGGCCGGGTCCCGTTTACCGAACATGTTCAGATTGACGCCGTGCAACACCAGGATCTTTTTCATTTCTAAACCCCTTTGGAAGAAAATCTTGCGGAAATTTGCCCCTTCACCCGGGACCATAGATCGGTCTGGCCGATGAGGATCGCCAGGATCGAGACGGTCAGAATAAGCGAAACGGGATTGACCAGGAGCTTCAGGAAAAAGGCGGGGATGTCATGCTGGACATCCATCATCGCTCGTCGGAACCCGGATTCCATCAGGGGGCCCAGGATAATCCCTAAAACCACCGGTCCGACCTGAAATCCATAGACCTTGAGGATATAGCCGAAGATGCCGAAAGCAAGCATCCAGTACACATCGGCCACGTTGTTGTTAATCGCGTAGGTTCCCACCACGGAAATAATGATGATGATGGGCAAAAGCAGCCCCTTGGGAACCTCCACGAGCTTGGCGAAAACCCGCACCCCCGTAAGCCCGAAAATGAGCAGAAAGATATTGGCCAGGGTCAGATTTCCCACCGTGAACCAGAACAGGTGGGGGGTTTCGAGCATGAGCATGGGACCTGGCTTCAAGCCATGAATGAAGAGGGCGCCGATAATGACCGCCGTCACGGCGTCGCCGGGGATGCCCAGGGTCAGCATGGGGATGTAGGCCCCGCCGATCGCGGCGTTATTCGCCGTCTCGGGCGCGATCACTCCTTCGTAGGCCCCCTGGCCGAAGGGCCGCGAGGGGTTCTTTACGCTTCTCCGCGCGCTGCCGTAGGCTAGCAAGGCCGCGATATCACCGCCGGTGCCGGGGAGGGCGCCTACCCCGGTACCCAGCAGGGAACTTTTGATAATGAGGGGCAGGTGCTTGAGAAGAAGTCTCCAGGAGGGGATGATCTTGCTCACATCCTGTTTGATCGGCTTGATATGCAGGTCATGGATCTGCATGAGCGCCTCGGATACGCCGAAGAGGCCGATCATGATCGCTACAAAGTGGATCCCGCTCATAAGCGCGATGCTTCCGAAGGTGAATCTTCCCTGACCGGTGAAATTGTCCATGCCCACCATGCTGAGCAGGACCCCCAGGGCGCCGGCAAAGATCCCCTTGGCGAGAGACTCTCCCGAAAGGCTGCCCACGAGGAGAATCCCCATAATGGCCAGTAAAAAATAATCCCGGGGGGCGAATTTGAGGGAATATTCGGAAATGGTGGGCGCGGAAAGGGCCAGAATGATAATGCCGATGAACCCGCCAATAACTGAAGCAGTAGTGGACAGCCCGATGGCCTTTCCCGCCTCGCCCAGCTTGGCCAGGGGATAACCGTCGAACGCCGTCGCCACGGCCGCCGGGGCGCCGGGGATGTTGAGTAGAATGGAGGAACGGGATCCCCCGTAAACTCCCCCCACATAGATGCCGACCATGAGGGCCAGGGCCGGATTAATTTCCCAGGAAAAGGTAAAGGAGATGAGGATCGATACCGCCATGGTTACCGAAAGGCCGGGAATGGCGCCGATGTAGATCCCGGAAAAGGTTCCCATCGCGGTGAGCAGCATGAGCTTGGGATTCATGAATGACAAGAGAAAATATTCCAGAGATGTTCCCATAGTTTAGTGAATCTCCCTTACCAGAGTATAACCTTGAAGATATATTGGAAGAGCAGAAAAATGCCCCCCAGGACGCCGGCGGCGATCAGGAAGGCCCGGAGCCAGGTCGTCCCTTTCAGAAAGATGAAGGAGCCCACGAGAAAGAGATAGGAACTGAAGATAAAGTGCAGCGGCTGAAGGAGCAGGATGTAGAGGATCAGAATCAGCGTAAAGATTGTCACCGTCTTCGGAAAGACCAGGCTTCCCGCCTGGCGCAACTCCCCCCATAACCTTTCCTCAGTGGAGATTTTGCGCTTCGCCCATAGGATATTGAGGGCGCTTAACAAAAGGACCGTACCGGTTAAAAGCGGAAACGTACCGGGAGAAGAAAGATTCCCATGGGGAAGCGTAAAAGAATAGGACAAAACGGCAAGGCTCAACAGCACCAGCAACCACAAAAAGGGTTTTTCGCCCGGTTTTACGGATTGTCTTTCACTCATGGGGCAAAGCTCCTTGTGAAACTCCGGCCGGGATTCACCACCCCGGCCGGAGATAATCATATCATGTTACGGCTTGGGAATCCCGAATTTCTCCGGCGATGCCTTGGTGGCTTCCGCCTCATGGAGCAGCCAGGAGGTTACGGACTGCCAATGGCGGATGAACTTCTCCGCTTCCCCTTCGACGAGGCCCAGGGGAATCCCGCCCAGATCCCTGATCAAAGTCAGAAACTGCGGATCCTGGGAACCCTTAAGATAAACGTCCACGAGTTTCTTCTTTACATCATCGGGGACCTCTTTTTTCACAAAGACCCCGAAGAAGGGACCCCAGGGAAGGTATTTGCCGTAGTCCTTGTTGTAGCTCGTGATCAGGGGAACAGCCTCCAGTCCGGCTACGGGCTTGTCGGAGACAATCGCCAGGGGTCTCAATCTGCCGGCCCGGACGTGTTCCCTCACCGCGGTCAGGGTGGCAATGGTAAACTGGGTGTGACCGCCCAGGAGCGCCGTGACGCCCGGTCCATCGCCGTCAAAGGGGATCTGATTGAAGGTAATCTTGTCCACCGTTTTGATCATATTGCCCACCACATGGGGAACGCCGCCCGTGCCGGTGGTGCCCATCTTGATCTTTCCCGGATTCTTCTTCGCATCGTCAAGGAGTTCCTTGATGGTTTTCCAGGGCTGGTCGTTATTGCAGACGATAATGGGTACGCCCCGGGCCAGAATGTTGACGGGGAAGAAGTTTGTGGTGTAGTCCAGCGGGGCGATATCCAGGACCTTGTAAATCTGGGGATTTTCCGCGCCGTAGAGAATGTTGTAGCCATCGGCCGCCTGGCTGTGGACATATTGCGTCGCAATGGCGCCCGTGGCGCCCGGCCTGTTCATGAGGACTATTTTTTTGCCCAGCAGTTTCTCTACAGCAGGCGTCACCGCCCGGGAGATGATGTCCGTCGTCCCCCCTGCCCCCCACTGAATGGTGCCGCTAATGTCCTTCGCGGGATAATCTGTGGCCTGGGCCATGGAAAAGACACAGAAAACCAGCGCTGTCGCGAGTAGAAACATCTTTATCAATCTAGTCATACATTTTCTCCTCTCTTTTCATGTCCTGTAGTATTGATAAATGGATACTTTCTTCCGGCCGCTCTAACTACCGCTCCTTCCTTGACGCTATTTTCTAAGTTCTCTATGGTTTGGGAATCCCGAATTTCTCGGGCGATGCCTTGGTGGCGCCGGCTTCCTGGAGCATCCAGGTGGTTACCGACTGGGAATGACGGATAAACTTCTCCGCCTCATCCCCGGCAATGCCCATGTAGATCGCACCGAAGTCCCTGATAAAGCTCTGGAACTTTTCTTCGCCTGCCCCCTTCTGGAAGGCCTCTACCAGTTTCTTTTTCACGTCATCGGGTGTTTCTTTTCTCACGAATACCCCGTAATAGGGTCCCCAGGGGAGAAATTTCTTATAGCCCGGGTTGGCGGCCGTAATCAGGGGGATCTGCTCGAGCCCCGGGATGGGCGTATCGGAAATAACGGCCAGCGCCCGGACGCGACCGGCGCGGATATGTTCCCGAGCTGCCGTAAGACCGGCCACCATGAACTGGACATGGCCGCCCTGCAGGGCCGTCATGGCCGGACCCTCGCCGTCGAAGGGAATGGCGTTGAAGGTAACTCCGTCGATGGCCCGGAACATGGTGCTGACCACATGGGGGAGTCCCCCCGGCCCGGTGGAACCCAGTTTAACCTGCCCCGGGGTCTTTTTCGCCTCGTCGAACAATTCCTTCATCGTTTTCCAGGGCATGTTGTTGTTGCAGATGACCACACCCACCCCCCGGGCCAGGATGTTTACCGGGTAGAAGTTGCCGTAATCAAGCGGCGAGATTTCCAGCACCTTGTACACCTGGGGATTTTCCGCCCCGTAAAGGATGTTGTAACCATCCGCAGGCTGGTTGACCACCCACTGAACGGACACGGCGCCCGTGGCCCCCGGCCGGTTGGTGAGAATGATCTTTTTGTCCAGGTATTTTTCCACCAGGGCCGTCACCGCCCGGGCCACATTGTCCGTGGCCCCGCCGGCGCCCCACATGATGACCCCGGACAGGTCCTTCGTGGGGAAGGCGGACGCCTGACCGGCTGCGAGGAAAACCAGCAACATTCCTAAGACTGCCAATAACGACTTCTTCTTCATTTCTCTGCCCCCTTTTTTATAATTGTACACCCTGACAAGAACCCGTCCGTCCCGCTTTTACTAATCGGCACAACTGACGGGCGCATCACGAACCCCGAACCTCGTCACATTTCAAAGGCGATCTTTACCATGTCTCCCTCGGAAAAGGCCGCAAAGGCCTCCTCCGCCTGATCGAGCCTGTATCGGCGGGTGACCAGCGGTTCGGCTGAGACCTTCCCGTATTCCACCCACCGGACGGCCCGCCGATACCACTCGGGGATGATCGCCACATCGCCCATGACGCTGAGGCCGCTTCTCATAAGGGTAAGAGGACTTATCGCCGCTTCAGGATAGAGGCCAAAGAGCATGACCCGGCCGTAGGCGGCGGCCAGGTCGATGGCCTGTCCGGCCGTGGAGGGATGGTTTGCCGCCTCTACGACAATATCGCAGCCCAGGCCGCCCGTCAATTCCTTAACCCTTTTTACCACATCCTCGCGACTGCCGTTGACAATATGGTCCGCGCCGAGGTTTCTGGCTATCTCCAGCCTCTTTGAATCCTGGTCCAGGCCGATGACAATCACCTGCGCCGCTCCTGCGGATTTGAAGGCCTGCAGGTGAAACATGCCGATTGAACCGGGGCCGATAATGGCCACGTTGTCGCCCAGTTGCGGTTTTACATGGGAAAAGGTGCGGACGGCCAGGGCAATCGGTTCGATGAAGGCCGCGTTTATCATCGAAATGCCTGCCGGCAGTTTGTGGGCCACAAAGGCGGGTACGCTGCGATATTCGGCGAAGGTGCCGTCACAGGAGATGCCCAGGTGCCGCCATTGCAGGCACATGTTTGGTTTCGCGTTCACGCAGCTTTCGCACTGACCGCAACCCCACAGGGGATTCAGGCCCACCTTGTCCCCGGCCTTCAAGTGATGAACGCCCTCTCCGGCCTCCTCTATTATCCCGGCCCCTTCGTGCCCGAGAATCATCGGGTCAGGCACGGGCACCCGGCCTTTGTAAAGATTCTTGTAGATCATGATGTCGCTGTAACAGATCCCGGCTGCTTTCATCCGGACGAGCACCTCGCCGGGAGCCGGTTTTGGTATGGGTAGTTCCCTGACCTCCAGCGCCTTATCGGCTTTCACAATCGCTTTCATTTGACCCCTCATGTCATCGTTTGTAGCAGTTTCTTCACAGATCGCTCCGCTCAGGTTAAATCCACCGCCCGACCGGTTTCCGCCGATTCTTTGACCGCGTTAATTACCGCCAGGGTTCGTCTCGCATCCCGGCCGCTGGTTTTTGCCTCTTCCTCTCCTCTTATAACCCGGCAGAAATGACTGATCTGCCTTTCGTAAGGGCTCCCCGCGGGAAGGGCAATATCTTCCGTGATCAGTTCTTCCTTCCATCCCCCTTGCGCCTGGTCCTGATAATAGTTCTTCCTTCCCTGGGGAAAACTGAAGGACGCCTCGGTCCCGAAAAAGAAGTAACAGTTTTCCCGCTGGCGGGGAAAATCAGGATTATCTCCCGTCGTCAGTTCATAGGCCCAGGGGGCGGGGGAGGCATCGGTGATAAAAATGCTGACCATGGCCCCGCTGGTTAAGCGCAGGATGATCACGGCCGAGTCCTCCACTTCCAGTCCCCTGGCATCGTGGGCGCTTTCCGCATAGACCCGCGCTACGTCGCCGCAGATAAACCGGATATTATCGAGATCGTGGATCAGGTTGTTCAGGATCGGACCGGCCCCCTTTTCCTTCCGCCAGGCCGGGGCAAAGTAGTCGTCAGATTTCCGCAGCGTCCACATGACGTTAACGCCGATCAGTTTCCCCAGCTCTCCCGACTTTATCAGGTCTCGTGTTTTCTCCACGGCGGGATTGAACCGGCGCTGGTGGCCCACCAGTAATTTGATCTGATTTTTCTCTGCCGCCGCAATGAGGCGATCCGCCTCGTCCAGCGAGGTGGCAATGGGCTTTTCCAGGAGAATATGCACCCCCTTTCCGGCGCTGGCCTCCGTGATAGAATAGTGAAGATGATTGGGCGCGGCAATGACTGCCCCCTGGACATTCTCCCGGGCGAGCAGCTCACGGTAATCCCGGTAATAGCGGGCTTGCCATGTTTTCGCCAACGCTTCCGCCGACGGATCGGGGTCGCAGAGGGCGACAAGACGACACGCCGTCGACTTGCCTATCGCCTCCGCATGGATCCTGCCGATCCAGCCGGCGCCTATGAGGGCCAGTTCAATCATTCATTACCACTGCGTAAAAAGCCGAAGAACAAGCCAGGTGCAACGGCTTCGTAAAAAGTTTTGCAGTTCAGCCCCTTGTGGGCGTCAGTGCGCATAAGCGGGCACAAGGCCCGCGACTACATTGAGTCCCCTCTGTCTTGCCATCCGCGCAAGACAGAGGGGTTAACCTGCTATGGCGGGAAGGCTACCGTGTACAGATGCCGCCCGCCGCTGCCCGGCCCCTTGAGGAGCGCCTTGATCTCGTCCTCCGGTCGCTGGGAGAGGTACTTGCTCTCGGGCAGGACCCCGGGAGGAAATTTGGCCAGAATATCGTCATGGAGTTTTTTCACATAATCCATGAACACCTCGACACTGTGATAGGCCTTCTTGGGATCGGCGAGGGAGGGCTTGCCGATCACCCCTTCCGGATAGATGACGCATTCGATGCCGCCGCAACCAACCTGGCAATGACCGGGGATGGGGTAGTTGTAGATGTCCCCGCCCTTGTCCACATGGCCTTCCGGCAGGAAACCCCAGGGGGTGTTGTCCTCGGCGTTTTCCAACTGGCACATCTCCGGGAAGAGGGCCATGGAAATGGAGGTTTCCGCCTCGTCGGCGTGGCGGAAGGGATTGTCATAGGGACCGCCGTGGGCCTTATCCTTCAGGCTGTCCGCCATGACCCGGGGCACATCCACGAAGATGATCATAGCGGGGACCTGGTAGCGCTTGCCGAATTCGTTAATCGCCGAAGGAACGATATATTCCTGGCCGTGGATGCTGATCAGGATCTGCTTGCGAAAGCCCGTATTCCAGAACCCCGCCATGATGGCGCGCAGGTAATCGGAGAACACATTATCCGGAATTACCACCGTTCCCGGCTGGCCCAGATGATGATACGGGTGAGAACCATAGGTGACCGGATGGGCCACGGTGCAACCCGTCGCCAGGGCTATTTCTTCCGCCATTCTGGTTACAATGAAGGTGTCTTCCCCGTAGGGACCCGCCGCGCCGTGGTTTTCCGTGGAGCCGACGGGAATGATAATGATGTCATTTTTTTTCAGTCTTTCTTCCGCATCCTTCTTGGTCATCGTTTGAAAATAGACCTTGCTTGGTTTGTCAAAATGCCCGCCTGTGGGCGGCAAATTCCACTTTCCCATTACTTCCCCCTTCCTTATTTCTTTTCTGTGCGATGGCTTGGCAGTTGGGGAGAATAGATCCAGACGAATTTCAGGACCTCATCCCCGTTGTTGATTATTTTATGCAGCTTCCCCGGCGGGTTATAGATGCATACCCCTGGTTCGAGGGGAATCTCTCGGCCTTCCGTGACAAAAATGCCCCGGCCGGCGTAGAAGTACATGACCTCCTCTTCGGTGTCGTGTTTATGCTCCGGCACCATCCCGCCCGGGTAGGTTTCATTTACCCCCATGGCCAGATTTTTCGCGCCGACCGTTTTTTCCGAAATCAGGACCCAGGACATCCGCGGAGGCTCCCGACGTTCTCCCTTTACATCCTTGATGTGCACCACCTTCAATTCCGACATGTTCACTCCAAGATTATTTGATGAGGATCCCACCGTTCAAATCAATCGTAACCCCGGTCACCCAGTCAGATCTACGGGAGGCGAGAAAGATTGCCACGTCCGCCACATCCTCCGGCAGGCCGTCTTTCGGAATGGCCCGACCCGCGTTCCAGGTGGCGAAAACCTCCGGGGGATATTGCCGCGTCTGCTCCGTCAGGATCGGACCCGGGGCAATGGCATTGACATAAATGCCCGAGGGGCCCAATTCCTTCGCCAGGGTCTGGGTGATTGCGATCACGGCCGCCTTGGAGGCGGCGTAATTGATCCCTACCCCGGGCCGGCCCGTTCTTCCGCCCAGGGAGGCGATATTTACAATCTTGCCTCTGTTCTGTTGTTTCATCACCGGCGTTACCGCCTTGCAGCAGAGAAAGACCCCCTTGACGTTCGTGTCCATCACCTCATCCCAGAGCTCAACGGTCATCTCCTCAACGGGCTTATGACGGGAGATGCCGGCATTGTTCACCAGAACATCGATCCGACCGAACCTGTCTTTGGCCGCCGAAACGGCCCTTACCACCGCTTCCTCATCCCGCACATCCCCCGTTACACAGAGGGTATTCTCGCCAGACGGGTCGATGGCCTTCGCCACCTCCCGGACGAGACCGGAGCGATCCCACAGGACCACCTTGGCCCCTTCCCGCAGATACTGCTCGGCAATGGCCTTGCCCAATCCCTTCCCCGAGCCCGTTACAACGCATACCAAATCCTTCAGTTCCATCAGTTTACTCCTTGTCATCAGAATATATCCTTGGGGATTTTTACCTCCCAGATTCGCTGCATCTCCGCCATCGCGATGTCATAGACGGTGTTGTTCGGCGGCAGAGGTTCCTCCCTCATGAATTCCGGCAGATCGAACAATTCCTCTGAGACGCCGGCCCGCCGGTTGAATTCCCTTTCCGTTTCCAGGACCTCGATCCCCATAGCCTGTATTTCTCCGTAGGCGAGGCCCCAGCCATAACGACCCTTCAAGAGAAGGCCGAAGAGGTTCGGCTGTTTTACGAACGCAGGCCGGGTAAACAGACAAAGCCCGAAGGTATCGAGAATAGCCGCCCTGATCTGGAGCCGGCGGGAGGACTTGACCTGGTTTTCCCGGCCCAGGGGGTCCACGTTTTTTGCCGTTTCGAGGGCGTTGCCGGCCGTGTGATCCGCCCCCATGGGCGAGGTAATATAGGTAACGCCATTCCCCTTCAAGGCACGGGGATCATAGGCGGGAATGGCCTGACCCTTGACGGCGGGCCGGCGGCGCACCCCGAGAATTTTCCCCGCGATCTCGACGCCATGGCCCAGTATCCGTCCCAGGTAAGTGCCCTGGCCGATCTGGTGGATCAGATCTTTCGCCCCTTGGGCGTCGCCGAAAGGAATGACGCCCGCTTCCATGGCCACCCCCAGGGCGGCCCCGGTTTCGATGGTGCAAACCCCCACCTCATTGCAGAGCTTGTTCATCTCCGCGATCTCGTCAATGTTGCCGATGCCGCAGTTTGAGCCCAAGAGGGCGATGCTTTCATATTGAAGGGAGGCGACAATCTTCTTACCCTCGCGATCGGGGAAGACGTTCGAGCAGGAGATGACGCAACCCCGGACACAGGGGGTGCCTGAGCGGCCCTCGCCGCCCCGTTCTTTAATCACCGCCGCGATATGTTCGCCCGAAATCGCTTCGGCCTGGTCAAAGCGGCCGGCGCTGAAATTGCGGGTGGGCAGGATGCCCAGCTCGTTGCACATCAGAAGGACGGCCGGCGTGCCGAAGATATGGCGGTTTTCCGTCTTCGGATCGGCCATGATGGCCGCCGCGAGGGTCTTGCCCGCCTCGCCCAGCAGTTTTTCGTCAAAGGCCGCCTGGGGCTTCGCCCCCCGATCATCCACGAGGATCGCCTTTATCCCTTTGGCGCCCATGACGGCCCCGAGACCGCCCCGCGCCCCGTATCTTACCTGGACATCCCCGGGGCCCGTCACGGCCACCCCGGCGCCGGCCAGCTTCATCTCCCCCGCCGGCCCGATACAGATGATCCCGTCCTGGCGCCCGAATCGCTCCCGCAAGGCTGTAATCGTCTCGGAGACATATTTACCCGCCAGTTCCGGGGCCGGGATAAGCTCCATCTCCGTGGCGCTTATCCGGAGAATCATCGTGGCCGGTTCCCGCGGGATATCCTCCAGCACCAGGGCCTTAATGCCCAGACGGGCCAGCTTTTTCCCCGCCTCGCCTCCCACGTCGCTTTCCTTTATCCCCCCCGTAAGGGGGCTCTTGCCGCCCAGGGAGAACTTGCCGCTCGTGGTGACCGAGGTGTCTCCCAGGAGACCCGGGGCCACAATGAATTTATTCCACCGCCCCAGGGGATCGCAGGTGGCGGGCACCTCCCGCAGGATAAACTTGGCCACGAGCAGCCTGCCCCCCCAGCGCTGTTCCTCAACGGATGCGGCAGTTTTAGTTATTTGTTTTTTATTGCAGTTGACCCGAATGATCCATTGCATGACAGACCTACTCCTCGAGTTTTATGGGGCTTCCCATCCCCGCCAAAAGCTGATTAAGCTTCTCGGCCAAGGCCGGGTTGATCTCGATACCCTCCAGGAAACTGGCCTTTTCTTTTTCAAACTCTATTTCCCCGGGCAGATAGATTCTCGTCACTCCCCGGGCCTTCTTGGAGGACTTGATGGAGGCCAGGTAGGACTGGGCGAGGACTTCAAAGCCTTCGTAGGGCAGGAACCTCGCGATATCGATGGCCATGGTGAAAACCCCCACGCCGGTAGGACCCTTCAGTTCATGGAAACTGTTGATATTTGGTCCATATTTTGAACCGGAGATGAGGCCGGCCAGCAGGTCCACCGCCAGGGCCAGGCCATAGCCCTTCGGGCCGCCGACGGGCACCAGGGTTCCCTTGAGCGCACGAGTCGCATCGGTCGTGGGCTCTCCCTCCGCGTCCAGGGCCCAGCCCTGCGGCAGGGCTTCCTTCAGGCGCATCGCGCGCCGGATCTTCCCTCTCGCCACGACCGTGGAGGACATATCCAACGCCACCGGCGGTTCTTTTCCGCCCGGCAGGGCAATGGAAATGGGATTGGTTCCGAGCATGGCCTGCGCGCCCCCCCAGGGGGACATGGAGGCGGCGGCATTGGACATGACGATTCCCACCATTCGCTCGCGGGCGGCCTGGAGGCTGTAAAGAGAGAGTATCCCGATGTTGTTGGTATTTCTCAGCAGGCAGCAGCCCAGGCCATAAGTCTTCGCCTTCTCGATGCTGATGTTCATGGCCTGCCGGGCGGCCAGTTGGCCCAGGCCGTTGCCGCCATCGAGGAGGGCCGTGGCCGCGTCGTCACTTATCAGCCTGACCTCGGTGGGAATTCGGATCATGCCGGCGGCGACCCGTTCTGCCATAAGGGTGAGGAGATGGACCCCGTGCGTATCTATCCCTCTGGCATCGGCGCGCACCAAGGCGTCCGCCACCACCCGCGCCTCCTCATCACCGGCCTTGAGACCCTTGAGGATCCGGATTGCCGCTTCTTTGAGTAAATCCGCCGACACCCTCATGCGCCTGTGTCCTCTTTCATCCCCAGAAATTCAAAAACCCGGTCGAGCTTATTGTAGGCCACGCTGGACACGCCGGCGGCCAGTTCCCGAGTCTTTTTCGCCTCCGCATCGATTCGTGCGAGAGACTTGGCCAGGACGGCTTCACAGTTTCTTCTTTCCACCGTCACCAGGCCGTCATTATCACCGAGGATGAGATCGCCGGGATTGATCAGGACCCCGCCGAAGATCAGCGGGTGATTGATCAGACCCAGGACCGATTTCGAGGTCCCCTGGATGCAGAAACCACGACAGAAGACGGGGAACCCCATCTGAATAATCTCTTCGGAATCGCGGATGCAGCCGTCGATCACGAGCCCGCCGAGCCTTCCGGCCTGGGCCGAGGTCGCCATAAGTCCCCCCAGATACCCGGCGTCGTAATAGCCGCCGGTCGTTGCCAGCAGGATGTCGCCCGGCTGAGCCCTTTCCAGGGCCTTGTGGAGCATAAGATTGTCTTTGGGATGGCAGGCGACGGTAAAGGCCGGACCGCAGACGCGGGCGCCGGGGGCAATGGCCTTGATGCCGCAGTCAATATACCCCTTCCGTCCCGATGCTTCATGAACCGTGGCGGAACCTATAGCGCTAAACTGCTCGACGATTTCCCTTGCCGGCCGCTCGATCTTGTTTATTACGTGAATCATGAAATTGCTCCTTGGTATTGATAAGTTATACGATCTCTTTTAGGTATTCCAAGGCATTGTGGAGATGGGACTGCATGGCCTTCTCTGCCCGCTCGGGGTCTTTCGCGATCAGGGCGTCGATAATCTCCAGATGTTCCTTGAAGGACGCGCTGGATCGCCGTTCATCCACCCGGTTGCACAGAAAAAAGCGTATCCTGATGATCTGTTCCTGCAGTCGATGGTAGTATTCCAGGAGCTTCCTGTTGCCGAAAGAGGAGAAGATAAAGGCGTGAATCTGGTCCCCCGCGTTAATGTAGGTTTTTGCGGTTTTATTTTCGTTTCCGCCGGAAGACTCGAACTTTCGGCGGATATCCATGGCCTCCGCGAGGTCAAAGGCGCCCCGGGCGGCCACCTTCCCGATTATATCGCACTCCAGGATTTCCCTTATTTCCGTAAGTTCCCTGATATCCTGAAAAGAAAAACGTGATACGAACGATCCCCGTCCGGGGATATTTTCCACCAATCCCTCTTTTTCCAACTGCTGAAGGGCCTCCCTGATGGGAGTCTTGCTGGTCTTCAAGTCCTTGGCGAGGAGGATTTCGTTGAGGGGGTCTCCAGGCTTCAGAGCGTTGGTTATGATCCGTTTCTTTAAGTTTTCATAAACAATGGTCTTCTTGCTTTTAGGAGCTTTTGTCATATGCCAATCCGCCAGAAAAATCTATTTTAAGATACTGTCAATATACTCTTGATATATTTTGGAGATACTGATAGCGTACGAATTACCTGTTGTCAAGAAAATAATTGGAGGCGTTTATGAAAGCAGCCCTGTTGATCGAGCCAGGTAAAATTGAGATAAGGGATGTTCCCGTTCCTTCCCCGGGCCAGGGGGAGGTCCTGGTGAGGATCAGGGAAGCAGGGATCTGCGGGAGTGACTACGCCAAATTCACGGGACAACTGGGCGGACCATACGGGATCATTCCCGGTCATGAGGCGGCGGGTGAAATCGCCGCCCTGGGCCCCGGGGTCCAGTGGCATGAACCGGGAGATCGAGTGGTTATCCAACCCAATATTGCCTGTGGTGAATGTGAAATATGTCGCCGTGGCCGGGAGAACATCTGCCCCCGGAAGGTGAGGCTGGGGATTGATGTGCATGGCGCCTTTGCCCAGTACGTAACCCTGCCGGCGCGGTACGTCTGGAAGCTGCCGGCGAATCTGTCCTTTTCGGAGGGCGTACTGGCGGAACCGCTGGCCGTGGCGCTCCATGGTTTTAACAAGGCTCCCTCCTTTTCCGGGGAGTGCGTCTTGATCTATGGGGCGGGCGTAATCGGGCTGTTTTTCATCCGCCTGGCGTTTCTGGCCGGCTCCCGGGTGGCCGCCCTTGATACCGCGGCGCCCAGACTCGCCGTGGCTGCCAGGTTGGGGGCCGAAAGGACATTTGGGTCACTTCAGGAAGTCGAAGGGGAGGCAGGGTCGTTTGCCGTCGTTTATGAAACCAGCGGTACCGCAGATGCCCTATCTCACATTGTACGCATTTGCGAGCCGGGCGCCCGGATTGTTCTGACTGGTCTGCCGAAGGAAGGAACTCCCGTGTTTGCGAGCCAGATTGTCCGGAAGGAACTCCTCATTCAAGGCTCGATGATCTACAAGAATGAATTTTCCGGGGCCTTGGATCTCCTGGCAAAAGGGGCGATCGGCTCGGAACATTTCATCTCCGCCTTGAACCCGCTGGAAAAATTGGGCCAGGCGCTGGCCGATT
>JAXMLI010000177.1:0-11183 GCA_034368785.1 Smithellaceae bacterium
AGATCGTCATCGGGGGGGAGAAGATCCGCACCAACAGGCTGAGCGATTCGCTCAATCCATCAAACATCGCCGAGGTGGTGGGAAGGGTTTGCCAGGCCGATGCCGCGCTCGCCGAAAAGGCCATCCAGGTGGCCGATGAGACCTTCCTTAAAACATGGCGTCGCTTTCCCGCGGAAGCGAGGGCGCGTATCCTGATCAAAGCCGCCGCCATGATGCGCCGCCGCAAGCTGGAGCTTTCGGCCTGGCTGGTGGTGGAAGCGGGTAAAAACTGGGCGGAGGCGGCAACCGATACGGCCGAGGCGATCGATTTTCTGGAATACTACGCCCGGGGCATGATGGACTACGCGGGAATCCAGAAAAACGAGCCCTGGCCGGGCGAGGAGAACTGCACCTATTGGGAACCACTCGGGGTTTGCGTGGTGATCCCGCCCTGGAACTTTCCCTGTGCCATTCTCGCCGGCATGACCGCGGCCGCCATTGTGACGGGCAACACGGTGGTGCTGAAACCCGCCTCGATTACCCCGGTCATAGGCGCGATTGTCTCGGAAATCTTTCACGAGGCCGGACTGCCCCCGGGGGTGCTCAATTTCCTCCCCGGCGGCGGCGGCGAAATCGGCGACCTGCTCGTTGATCATCCGCTAACCCGCATGATTGTCTTTACCGGTTCCAAAGAGGTCGGCCTGCGCATCGCGGAGCGGTCGGCAAAGATTCAAAAGGGACAAATCTGGATCAAACGCCTCGTGGCTGAAATGGGCGGTAAAGACACCATTGTGGTGGATGAAACGGCCAGCCTCGACGAGGCGGCGCGGGAAATCTGCCTTTCCGCTTACGGCTACCAGGGACAAAAATGCTCCGCCTGTTCCCGGGTGGTGGCCGTGGGCGAAGTCCATGACCTGCTCCTGGAAAAGGTTACAAAATTGGCCGAGTCTCTCACCATAGGCGACCCCCGGGAGCAGGAAAATTATTTGGGGGCGGTTTCCAGCGCCGGTGCCTTCGCGTCGATCATGGGGTATATAGAAACAGGGAAAAAAGAGCATACCCTGGTAACGGGTGGAGAGCCCGGGCCAGAGGAGGGTTATTTTATCAAGCCGACCATCTTCAGGGATGTGAAGCCCCGGGACCGCCTCGCGCAGGAAGAGATTTTCGGGCCGGTGCTGGCCTTTATCCGGGCGGAAAACTTCACCGAGGCCATCGCCATCGCCAACAACACCGAATATGGCCTGACCGGCGCGGTCTTTTCGAACGTCCGCGAGCGGCTGGAGTATGCCCGCCGCGAATTCCAGGTGGGCAATCTCTATTTCAACCGCAAGTGCACCGGCGCCCTCGTCGGCGTCCAGCCCTTTGGCGGCTTCAACATGAGCGGCACCGACTCCAAGGCCGGAGGCAAAGAATACCTGCTGCTCTTTATGCAGGGTAAATCGGTGACCGAACGTTTTTAGCGAGCGTACGACAAAATTATGGGTAGGGCGGTTTTTCTCCCCTCTTTTGTAAACTGAGCCTTACCCATAAGTCCCGCTGGACACGGTAGAAAGGTAGAAAGGTAGGGTGCGTTTGGCAGCATTTTGCCGTAACGCACCGGATAATTTGGTGCGTTACGCTCCGCTAACGCACCCTACAACTTGTGCCTCGCGTGTCCAGCAATATTTGTGTCCAACGATCAGTTTTGTAAAGAGGGGTTGGGGGAGATTTGAAGGATAATCAATAATTTCTCATTTATATGATAAATCCCCCCTGCCCCCCTTTTGCAAAGGGGGGATAAGTCTCTGCCAGAACAGGATGCCAATATTTTTGGCACGGATGTTTTTAGAAAAGGACTTGCTATGCGTCTCCAGGTAAATTCCGACCAATGTTCCGGCTGCCGCTTGTGCATCCAGATATGTGCGATGGAAAAATTTGAGGAAGTGAATCCCAAAAAGGCCCGCCTCCGGCTCGAAGCGAGGTTTCCCGAGCCGGGCGGGTACCGCCCCTTTGTCTGCACGGAGTGTGGTATTTGCCGGGATATTTGCCCGGGGGAGGCCATTGGCAAAAATGAACGGGATGTTCTCCAGGTAAGCGAGGAGGGCTGCATCGACTGTGGCGCCTGTGTCGAGGCCTGTCCCGAGGGAGTCATGATGCGGCGGGGGGATGGCGCTCCCTTCAAATGCGATTTTTGCGGACAATGCACCGAGGTCTGCAATACCGGCGCATTAACCAGACAACCTTGAGAGGATGGGTAATGCTTTACGCGGGGACATGTTCCGGAAGCCCGAAGGGATCGGAACGTGTTTCCGGAAAACAAGAGGGATGGGCAATGCTTTACGCGGGGACATGTTCCGGAAGCCCGAAGGGATCGGAACGTGTCCCCGGAAAACAAGAGGGATGGGTTATGCTATACGGATTTGGTGGCAACGTCTTACGAATCGAACTGGGCAGTAACCAGGTGGATATTCAGCCGCTCGATCCGGCCTTTGCCCGCCATTGGCTGGGCGGGCGCGGTTTTATCGCCAAAATTCTTTACGACGAAGTTCCCGTTACGGCCGGGGCCTTCGATCCCGATAATCTGCTGGTCATCAGCCCCGGCGTTTTATCGGGACACTTCGCGCCCGGCGGCAGCAAATGCTGCTTTGGCACCATCTCCCCCATAACAAACGGTCACGGTGATTCCACGGTGGGCGGGCATTTTGGCCCGGAGCTGAAATTTGCCGGCTATGATCTGGTAATCATCAAGGGCATTGCCGCCCGGCCCTCGTACCTGCTCATTGACGATCATAAAATTGAAATTCGCGATGCCGCCCCGTACTGGGGCAAGGGTTCGATGGACGCGGAAAAAATGCTCAAAGACGATCTGGGCGCTGATTTCGAGATTGCCACGATCGGGCCGGCCGGAGAAAATCTGGTGACCTCCGCCTGCATCACCCACGATTACGGAAGACAGGCGGGACGCTGCGGTATCGGGGCGGTCATGGGCGCCAAAAAAATCAAGGCGATTGCCGTGCGTGGCACCAAATCGCTGCCGGTATATGATCTGAAAAGGACGAAAGAGGTCAACCTGGCCATCATCAAACGCACCGCCCGGCATCCCAACATGGCGCCCTGGCAGCAATACGGCACCGCCATGTTCGTGGGCTGGGCCAACAATAACGGGGTCTATCCCGTCCGTAATTTTCAGACCACCTATCTGGAAAATCACGAAAGGCTCGATGGACCCGAGCTCGTGGAAAAATTGCTGGTTTCCCATAAGGCCTGTTTCGGCTGCTGGATGAATTGCGGAAAATATTCTAAAGTATCTCTTCCAGATCGAGCGACGGTTTATGTGGAGGGTCCGGAATACGAAACGAACGCCCTCTGCGGCGGCAATTGCGGCTTTCTGCGCATCGAAGAGGTGGCCTACAATAACTGGCTTTGCGACAGTCTCGGGATTGATTCCATGTCGGGCGGCGGGTTGGTCGCCTTTGCCATGGAGTGTTATGAAAAGGGCTTGATCACCACAGAGCAATTGGAAGGCCGGGAACTGAGGTGGGGCAACGTGGACGATTTTGAACATTTTCTCCACTTGGTCGTCTCTCGGCGGGGGATCGGCGACTGGTTTGCCGAAGGCCTGGCGCCGGCGGCAAAAAAGATCGGCGGCGGCGCGGAGAAATTCGCCGCCCAGGTCAAGGGCATGGGCATGAGCGGCTACGACGGACGCTATGCCCCGGCCATGCTGCTGGGGTACATGACCTCGGACATCGGCGCGCATCACAACCGCGCCTGGACGATTACCCTGGATGACGATATCGGTCGCGACGTCGTGCGCGGCAAGGCCAAACTGGTCGTCTATCTGCAGCATATCCGCCCGTTCTTCGACAGCATTTCCAGTTGCCGGCTATTTTGGGGTGAAGTGGATGTGACGCCGGAAGAGTATATCCAGGCGATTGTCCTGGCCACGGGCTGGAGCGACTTTACGCTGGCGGAAGCCATGAAGGCGTCGGAACGGGTATGGAATCTGAATCGCGCCCATTTTCTTACGCGCCACGCGCAGATTGACCGCTCCGGGAGATCTTTCGATTATCCCAACGCCCGGTTTTATGAGGAGGCCGTTCCCACCGGCCCGGG
This sequence comes from Smithellaceae bacterium, assembly GCA_034368785.1. Taxonomy (GTDB): domain Bacteria; phylum Desulfobacterota; class Syntrophia; order Syntrophales; family CAMTWB01; genus CAMTWB01. The sequence continues at coordinate 4,075 of JAXMLI010000177.1, forward strand.
CAAGGGCGCCAGGCTAACCCTGGAACAGCTCGATCTCATGCTCGATGAGTATTACGCCGCCCGCGGCTGGGGTAAAAACGGCAATCCCACCAAGGAAGTGTTGCTCGATCTGGGCTTGGCCGATGTCGCCTCCAGGCTGGAAGAGGCCGGCTTACTCGGCGCCTTGACGGAGGAATTGCCGGCCATTCGCGGCGAGCGCTACAAACCGAAGGCCTTTTGAAATGATCGTATTTTTTCAAGCCGGGGGATTGCTGAAGGACTATCTCAAGCCCGATCTGGACGAGTACACCCGTAAAATCGAGGTAGAGCCGGGCTTGACCGTCCGGGAGATTATGGAGCGGATAAATATCAGGCCGGCCGCGGTCTCGATGGTCTTGATCGCAGGCAAAAGGATTCCCTGGAGCTACGTACCCAAAGAAGGGGAAACCATCGTCTTGCTGCCGCCGGTTCAAGGCGGGTGACCCCTTACGCGAAACACGGGAAAAACAATATCTTAGTGCGCCAGGCAAAACCCGGAAAATCCAGCGGTCGAGAAACCGGCCTGACAAAGTTAGCCGACCGTATTGCTCTTGGGCATGAACCATAAATAATTCTTGCGCTATTCGCGAATTGCGAATATAAATCGGTCATGAATCTAAAACCCCAGGACATCTATATCCTTTTAAAGCTCGTCGCATTGGGTGAAAGCCACTGGTCTTATGCTTCCGTGGCCGGCGATCTGTTCATGAGCGCCTCCGAGGTCCATGCCGGCATCAAGCGCGCCGTTGCCGCACGTCTGATGCATTCGCCAAGCGGGCGTCCCCTGAAAAAGTCACTGGAAGAATTTCTCATTCATGGCGTCAAATATGCTTTCCCGCCGGACCGCGGCGGGCTGACCCGGGGCGTCCCTACCGGATATGCAGCGCCGCCACTCAAAGGCATAATTTCTCAGCCGAACGAACCACCCCCTGTATGGCCGGCTCCGGAAGGCGACACCCGTGGTTATGAATTCTCGCCCCTGTACAAGACTGTCCCGCAGGCCGCGTTAAAAGACAAAATACTTTATGAATTATTGACGATCGTTGACGCCATCCGCGACGGGAGAGCCCGCGAAAGAGAAATCGCCATCGAAGAACTCAAGGTGCGATTGGGATCAGGATGATCAATAACAAAGACATCAATATTCGGATGATCATCCATGTGGCCAAACGTCTTGGCGATCTGAGGGATAGGGTCGTTTTCGTCGGGGGCTGCGCCACCGGAATGTTTATTACAGATCCCGCCAAGCCGGAAGTCCGGGCCACTCAGGATGTGGATGTCATTGTCGAGATTACCTCACGGATGGAGTATTACCGGTTTGAGGAAGAACTTAGGGGCAAGGGTTTCAAACAGGATATGAGTGATAATGCGCCTGTCTGCCGCTGGCTGGTTGATATGATTAAAGTTGATATCATGCCGACTCGGGAAGACATCCTGGGGTTCTCCAACCGCTGGTATCTGCCCGCCATAAAGAACGCGGATTATATTGAATTGGAAAAGGAACTAACCATCAAGCTTGCATCGCCCCCCTATTTCCTGGCAACCAAGATTGACGCTTTCAAAGGCCCCGGTGGCGGCGATTATCTGGCCAGTCACGACATGGAGGACATCATCACGATCATGGATGGCCGACCGGAAATCGTCTCTGAAATCAGAAGCTCATCGGCTGATCTAAAAGAATTTCTGTCACGAACATTCCGGATCCTTTTGGTAAATGATGAATTCCTCGGTTCGATTCCCGGCCATCTTTCGCCCGATCGTGCCAGTCAGGCACGATTGCCTCTGCTTATCAAGAGATTGGGGGAAATAGCGGAAATGTCCGATTAGCGATCCTGATGGGATCAGGTCTTTTTCGTGGCATTCCCGGCGGCTCAAGCGACGGGAATAAGAGGAGCGGTGAAGAAAGAATGCCTGCGGTTTGTCCACATGTGTCAGCAAGCAATCGATTCGGACCTGAAAGGGTATGTAAAGACCGGAGACCAAAATAAAAGCCCCCGGTAAGACAACAACTCAGCAAGCCTGACCCTATTCTTACTTGCCGGCCAGACTGTTTCTGATGATCTCGCCCAGTGCCTTGGCCCGGTTTGTCGAGGCCTCCACGGCATTCATCAGGGTGGTCCGGAGCCCGCCCTTTTCCAGGGTATGCAGACCGGCGATGGCCGTGCCGCCGGGAGAGGTAACCATATCCTTGAGCTTGCCCGGGTGTTCGCCCGTTTCCATCAGCATGTGGGCGGCGCCCAGAATGGTTTGCGCGGCCAGGAGCAGGGCGTCCTTCCGGGGTAGCCCCATCTTCACGCCGGCATCGGCCAGGGCGTCAATGATGAGGAAGATGAAGGCGGGACCGCTGCCGCTCAGGCCCGTGACCGCGTCCAGCAGGTTTTCTTCGATGAATAATGATTTTCCTGTGGCATCAAAGATGGTTTTGGCCAGGAGCCGGTCTTCCTCCGTGGCATGGCGGCCGGAAGCAATCGCCGACATGCCTTCCCTCACGGCGGAACAGATGTTTGGCATGACGCGGATCAGCTTCAACTCCTTCCCGGCGCAGGCCTCGATGGATTCCATAGGCACCCCGGCAGCGATGGAAATAACAAGCTTGCTTCTGTCGAGTTCCCCGGAAATTTCGCCAATGACCTCTCTCATGATCTGCGGTTTTACGGCGAGTACCACAATGTCGGCCTCTCTGACCACGTCCCGGTTGTCGGACGTGGTTTTCACGCCATGAGTCTCCTGGATGGCCTTACGGACCGATTCTTTGGCATCGGAACAGATAATCTGTTCCGCGCGGCAGAGTTGCCCATGCAGGAGCCCCTTGATCAAGGCTTCCCCCATGTTGCCCGTTCCCAGAAATCCTACAACCTTATCATGTAACATAGACTGATCCCCCCTGTGACGGATTGAATTGCACCCCAAGCGTTCCTAACCAAAAATAGCCTGATCTGTCAATTGATAAAGGGCGGGCTTTTGTATTGCGGATTGCGATTAAAACCACAAACGCAATTACTCGGCTAGATGGACTGTAGGCTTTTAGTCTGTAGGAACGCGCCAGGCAAGACCATTTATTATAGGTCAGGCGACCCGCCTGACATTTAATGATTAATGGTTCCCACCATTTGATTGGCCGGTCAGGCGGGACGCCTGACCTATATTGTTCATCAGCCTGAACAACCTGAGTAGTTACGCACAAACATGATTTGCACAATGGCCGGTAACTGTGATAGCAAAGACCCCGGATAAAGCCCCTGGCAGGAGGACAATGTGCTGAAGCACACCACGATCGATGGCCTCAGGCTTGCCTATTGGACAGAGCAGGATAAACCTGACCCGGCCAAGCAAAACCTCCTGTTTGTCCATGGCTCCGGAGGGGATTACTCAACCTGGTCGGATCAGTTTGAGGGCTTGAGCGATATTGGCAATATCTTTGCCCTGGATCTTCCCGGGCATGGGCAGTCGGAGGGGGAAGGTGAAGAGGATGCGGGGGCCTATGCGGAATGGGTGATAAAGGCCGTTGAAACTATCGGGCTGCATAAACCGGTGGCAATTGGCCATTCCCTGGGCGCGGCGGTCTGCCTGGCCCTGGCGCACCAAAAGTCCTGCCTCGTTTCCGGCCTGGTCCTGGTGGGGGGCGGCGCGGAGCTGCCGGTCAATCCTTCGCTTCTGGAGGGATTGAAGACCGATCCCGCTTCTGTTATCGCAATGGCGGGCGTGGTCGCGCTGGCGAGAGGCAACAGGGAAAGATTATCCGCCGCCGTATCCGGTCAACTGGGTCGGGCCAGGCCGGAGGTGCTATACCGGGATTTCCTCGCCAGCAGCCGTTTCGATATGACCGCGCTTGTTTTGTCTCTAACCCTACCCACCCTGGTGGTGTGCGGCCTGGAGGACAAGCTGGCCCCTCCGGCCCTTTCCCGGCGACTGCAGGAAGGTATCCCCGGGGCCAGGCTGGCCCTGATAGAAGGGGCGGGGCATTTTGTCATGTGGGAAAAACCCGGGGAGTTCAATCGTACCCTTGGTGAATTCATCAATTATCTGGAAGGTGTCTATGTTTGAAGAAGTAGCGGGCGGCAATTATCTTTATCCCCTCTTGCTGGGGCTGGCCAATATCATCAATATCGCCTTCAATATCTATATGTGGCTGATCATTATCCGGGCGCTCCTGTCCTGGGTCAATCCCAGCCCCTATAATCGTCTCGTGAGATTTATCTACCGCGCGACCGAACCGGTCCTGGCCCCCCTCCGGCGCCTTGCCCCGCTTCGAGGTCTAGGGATCGACATTTCCCCGATTCTGGCCATCGCGGCGATCATGTTGTTCCAAAACCTTTTACTCTCGTTGATGAGCCAGATTTTTGTCCTGCTCAAGTGAAGGTAAATGACCATCCCAACTGACAATTCTCCCCTGGAAAATCCCTCCGAATGGGAACCTGCCGAGAACGGAAAGGTGGTGCGGGCGGCGGGCGTGGTGGGGATGGCCACCTTCCTCTCCCGGATCTTCGGCTTCCTCCGCGATATGGTGGTCGCCGCCTACTTCGGCGCGGGCATGGTTACCGATGCCTTTTTCGTCTCCTTTCGAATCCCCAATCTCTTGCGGCGGCTCCTGGCCGAAGGGTCCCTCACGGTAGCCTTTGTCCCGGTTTTTACCGATTACCTCCAGAACAAATCCAAGCGGGACGCCCTCGATCTGGCCAATGTGGTCTTCACCGCCCTGTCAATAGTCCTGGTGGCCGTTTCCCTGATCGGGGTGCTGCTGTCCCCGGTGATCGTGGCCATCATGGCCCCGGGCTTTATCAAAGAACCGGCCCAGTACGACCTGGCGGTATTTCTCACCCGCCTCATGTTCCCCTACATCTTTTTTATCTCGCTGGTCGCCCTGTGCATGGGAATACTAAACTCCCTGCGCCACTTTGCCGCGCCGGCCTTTTCTCCGGTCCTGCTGAACATCTCCATGATCGCCGCGACCCTGCTCCTCCAGGACTTCTTCGCGGAACCAATCTATGCCCTGGCGGTGGGGGTCATGATCGGCGGGGTCCTGCAACTGGCCCTGCAATGGCCCTTTCTGCGGCGGCTCGGGGTAAAACTCAAGGCGGATTTTAATTTCCGGCATCCGGGGCTCAAGCGGATCGGCCTCCTCATGCTCCCCGCGGTTTTCGGCGGCGCCGTCTATCAGATCAACATCCTCATCGGGACAATTCTCGCCTCTCTTCTGCCCTCGGGCAGCGTGTCCTACCTCTATTACGCGGACCGGCTCGTCGAGCTGCCCCTGGGGGTTTTCGGAATCGCGGTGGGGACGGCGGCCTTGCCGAGTTTTTCCCGCCTGGTGAGCAGGGGGGAAGCGGAAGAGTTGAAGGAAACCATCGCCTTTTCGCTCCGGTTGATCCTCTTTGTGACCATCCCGGCCACGGTGGCCCTTCTCATTCTGGGCGAGCCCATCATCTCGGTTTTGTTCCAGCGGGGGGCCTTCGTTTTAAGTGACACCCTCCGGACAAACGAGGCACTGATCGCCTACACCCTGGGCCTCTGGGCCTTTTCCGCCATCCGGATCGTGGTGTCCGCCTTCCATGCCCTGCAGGATATGAGGACCCCCATGCGGGCGGCGGTGGTGGCGCTCCTGGTGAACGCGATCCTGAGCCTGATCCTCATGTTCCCCCTCAAACACGCCGGTCTGGCCCTGGCCACCTCCATCGCCTCGGCGGTAAACGTGATCATGCTCTATATCATTCTGCGCCGGCGAATCGGGGTCTTTCTGAAGGACGATTTCTTCCGCTCCTGCGGAAAGATCATGGTTTCCTCCCTGGCCATGTGGGGCGTCATCTTTCTGCTCGGTCTTTTTTTCCCCTGGAAACCCCACGGGGATGCCTTTGAGCGGATCACCTTCCTCTGTCTGGCCATCACGGGCGGACTGGGCGGCTTCCTGCTTATGGCGTATTGCCTTAAATGTGAGGAACTTAAGTCTCTCTCGGCGCTCGTCAGGAAAAGAAAACCAAAAAGAGGTAACTGTTGACCATGGATGATTAAAGTGTTAAGGAACCCCCTCGTTTCAGGAGGGGCAGCGGGGGTGCATCATGCTTGATATCAAGTACATAAGACAGAATATCGACCTGGTAAAGCAGAAGCTGAAAGAACGGGGTTCCCCGCTGGAACTCGGCCTCTTCCTGACCCTCGAAGGGAAACGTCGTGACATTATCGGGCAGGTGGAAACCCTCCGCAGCGAAAAGAACAGCTTCAGCCGGGAGATTGGCGAAATAAAGAAACAGGGGGGAGATGTCTCTCCCCTGGTCGAGCGGATGGGGCAGGTCTCCGAATTCACCAGGGAGCTGGAAGCGGCCCTGAAGGGGATCGAGGAGGAACTGGCCGGGATCGTCATGACCATCCCCAATATGCCTCACGAATCGGTAGTGGCGGGAAGAAGCGCCGAAGACAACCCGGTGGTAAGAACCTGGGGAGAAAAACCCGTCCTGGATTTCACGCCCCGGCCCCACTGGGAGATCGGCGAGGAACTGGACATCCTGGATTTTCCCCGGGGCGCGAAGATCACCGGGGCCAGGTTTACCCTCTACCGGGGCCTGGGGGCGAGGCTGGAGCGGGCCCTCATCAATTTCATGCTCGATCTGCATACGGCCTCGCACGGTTATCTGGAAATGTTGCCGCCCTTTATCGTTAACCGGGAGAGTATGACCGGAACCGGGCAGCTTCCCAAGTTCGAGGAAGACCTCTTTCGCTTGAGTGGAACGGAGTATTTCCTCATCCCCACCGCGGAGGTGCCCATAACCAATATCCACCGGGGAGAGATTCTGGAGGAGAAGGCGCTGACGATAAATTATGTGGCCTACTCCCCCTGCTTCCGCTCCGAGGCGGGTTCCTACGGGAAGGATACCCGGGGGCTGATCAGGCAGCACCAGTTCAACAAGGTGGAACTGGTAAAATTTGCCCGCCCGGAAGAATCCTATCAGGAACATGAGAAACTGACCGCCAATGCGGAGGAGATCCTCAAAAGGCTCAATCTCCCCTACCGGGTTGTTTCCCTTTGCAGCGCCGACCTGGGCTTTTCCGCCGCGAAGACCTACGACCTCGAGGTATGGCTGCCCCATCAGGGGGTTTAC
>JAXMLI010000178.1:0-4003 GCA_034368785.1 Smithellaceae bacterium
CGATGTGATCGGTCGTGATGTGGTCGCCGACCTTGAGGAGTACGGGACCCTGAAGGGTCGCCGGGAGGGCCTCGAGGGGGGGCAGGGGAGGGATGTTGGGACCGCGGCGGATCGGTTCCGTGACCGGTCCCCTCGCGGGCATCACGAACAGGCTGTCGTCGATGAGAAAGCGGGCGGGCATTGCATATTGCGCCGGCAAAAGGCCGAGATCCCGCGGATCGGTGATCCGCCCGGCGAGGGCTGAGGCGGCGGCGACCTCGGGACCGACCAGGTAGACCGAGGCGCTGTCGTTGCCGCAGCGGCCGATGAAGTTGCGCGGGCCGGTCCGGAGCGATATGCCATTGGTGGGCGGCGCAAAGCCCATCCCGTTGCAGGCCCCGCAGAACAGCTCCATGATCCGTACTCCCGAGCGCAACAGCGCGTCGATGGCGCCGCAACGGATCCCCTCCAGCATTACCTGGCGACTCCCGCAGTAGAGGGCCGCATCCACCCGCTCATGCACCTTCCGACCGCCGAGGATATGGGCGATGGAGAGGATGTCCTGAAGCGAGGAGTTGGTGCAGCCGCCGAACATCACCTGGTCGATTTCCGTCCCGGCCGCCTCCTGCACCGGCACGACGTTGTCCGGCGCATGGGGGAGGGCGATCAGCGGTTCCAGTTTAGACAGGTCGATTTCCAGGAGGTCATCGTAAAGCGCGTCTTCATCGGCGACGATCGACGCCCAGTCCTCTGCCCGCCCCTGCGCCCGGAGCCAGTCAAGGGTGACGTCATCGCTCGGGAACAGGGAGGTCGTAGCGCCCGTTTCGGCGCCCATGTTGCAAATGGTCGCCCTTTCCGTGACATTCAGGGATAAAACCCCCGGGCCGGCGTATTCCAGGATGGCGTTGAGGCCGCCTTTCACGGAAATACGGCGCAAGACTTCGAGGATCACGTTTTTTGCCGAGACGAAAGCAGGCAGCTGTCCCCGCAAGAGAACCTTCACGATCCGGGGCATCTGGAAGAAGAAGGGTTCGCCTGCCATCGCCACGGCGACATCGAGGCCTCCCGCCCCGATCGCCAGCATGCCGATCCCGCCGGCGTTGCCCGTATGGGAATCGCTTCCCAGCAGGCTTTTCCCCGGCCTGGCGAATCGCTCCAGATGGAGCTGATGGCAGATCCCGCTCGCGGGACGGGTGCAGACGACCCCGATATGGCGGGCGATGTCCAGGAGGAACCGGTGATCGTCCGGATTCCTGAAGTCGGCCTGCAGGATATTGTGGTCGATGTAACTGACCGAAAGATCGGTCTGTACGCGCTTTCGGCCGATGGCTTCAAAGGCGAGGTAGCTCATGACCCCGGTCACATCGTGCGTCAAGGTCTGGGATACCCGAATGCCGATCCTGTGACCTCTCTTCATCTCCCCGTCTACAAGCGAAGCGGCTATTATTTTTTCTGCAACAGTCCGTCCCATGACACCTCACTATCCCGTGGTTGGTTCAGGCTTGCAGCCTGAAGCGGCGTTTACTGTTTTGGTTCAATTCACGAATGTCCGGTTAGAAAGTTGCGTTTGTCCTTATCAGGTTCTTTTTGAGGCACCATCGCCGTCTTTGCGGGGCCTTCTCCCTCCCCTTCAAGGGGAGGGTCGGGGTGGGGATGGGGTCAAATGACCGCTCCGCAACTAAAACCCCATCCCCCTCCTAACCTCCCCCTTGAAGGGGGAGGAATCTGGCTGTGCCTCTCCTAAGGTCCCCCTTGAAGGAGGAATCTGGCTGTGCCTCTCCTAAGGTCCCCCTTGAAGGAGGAGGAACAAAACCCAAACCAAAAAGTAGCATCCAGGGTGTGCCTGGACGAACATTTGTATCTGTGCGTAACGCTTTGCTAATATGATAAGCTTACCGGTGGCTGGAAAGCGCGGCGGAACAGGCAACACGCGTCGTGACTGATTATCATTAAATTCGCCCTATTCAAAGGCAAATTCCGCTATGGATCAGCGACAAATTTATGGGCAGGGCAGTTTCTCTCCCCTCTTTGCTAAACTGATCGCTGGACACAAATATTACTGGACAAGGAGAAATGAGCCGTGAGAAGGGTCATTTCTGTTTGATTCCCCCTTAGGAAGTAATTAGTCAGGTTGTTTAGGCTGTTGGCATAAATAACAAAATAGGTCATATGAGCCAATTGCAAAACTCCAGCGGACGCGACGGAGCGCGTCCCTCCAGTCCCCAAAACAGGTCATTTTCGGCGCCTTTTGGAGGGCCTAGCGAAGTCGTGCCCGTCTTTACCGTGCGTCTTGCATTTGGCGCCCCATGTAACTGAATCTTTACGCTATCAGCATTTTTGTCGAACACCCGTCGGAAAAGTAATGCTTGACATCCCTGTCGGGAAGGTTTATACGACCTAGGCTTTCAGAATTGGTTTTGGCTGTCTTCCCACCCCCAGGGCCTGCAATTAAGGCTGCTGGGTTTTTTTATGCCTGAAAAAGGCGCCGGATCGGGGGGGCATGAACAAGACAGGAGGAATATGGCAAAGCAAGTCCGGGACAAGTTCATCAAGCGGCAAAAGGAACTCGAGCGCATCAAGAAGGCAAGCGAGAAAATGGCCAAACGGCAGCAACAGAAAAAAGATAACAATGTGAAGGAAATCGAATGAGTTTTAAACAGTTTCAACTATATCCACAAATTGAACAGGGCATCCAGGCCCTGGGTTACACGGCGCCTACGCCGATTCAACTTCAATCCATACCCGCCATTCTCCAGGGCAAAGACGTCCTGGGACTCGCGCAGACCGGAACGGGAAAAACCGCCGCGTTTGCGCTTCCCATCCTGCAACGCCTGATGAGCGGCCCGAGGAAAACCCTCCGCGCCCTGATCGTCGCCCCGACCCGGGAGCTGGCGGAACAGATCCACGAAGCCGTGGGCGCGCTGGGACGGGCAACACGACTGACAAGTGTTGCCATCTACGGCGGTGTGAACCAAAACCCTCAAATTCAGAGGCTTCGGAAGGGGGCAGAAATCGCCGTGGCCTGTCCGGGACGCCTGCTTGACCTTGTGGGTCAGGGTCAAATCGATCTGTCCCGCATCGAGGTCCTCATCCTGGACGAGGCGGACCGAATGTTCGATATGGGTTTCCTCCCGGACATTCGTAAGATCGTGAGCCGGATTCCCCAGAAGCGTCAGACATTGCTTTTCTCCGCTACCATGCCGGACGACATCCGGAAATTCGCGAAGGAGATCCTGCAAGACCCCGTCACAATCCGGGTCAACGCGGGAGCGCCCATATCCACGGTATCCCATGCGATCTATCCGGTGGAGCCACACCTCAAAACAGCCCTCCTGATGAAGCTTCTGGGCCAGACGGACACGGGATCGGTGCTTGTCTTCACACGCACGAGGCATCGCACGACGCGCGTGGCTGAGCAGATGAAGCGGGCCGGATTTCCCGTCGCCTCGCTGCAGGGCGAACTCTCTCAGAATCGGCGCCAGGATGCGCTCAACGGCTTCCGTGACGGCAAATATCAGATCCTGGTGGCCACCGATATTGCCGCCCGGGGAATCGACGTCTCCAGGATATCCCATGTGATCAATTACGACATACCGGACACCGTCGATGCCTATACGCACCGGATCGGCCGCACAGGCCGTGCCGAGAAGACGGGGGACGCCTTCACCTTCATTACGGCCCAGGACAGGGCCTTTGTGGGGGACATCGAGCGTCTCATCGGGGGGAGAATCGAGAGGCGCACCCTGGAAGATTTCGATTACACGGTACCGGCGCCGAAGGACAAGGGCGAGTCTGACCGTCCCGCGCCTTCCGGGCGAGAGGGAAGACCGGTAAAGGCTTCCGGATACGCAGGGGTGAAAAAGGGAGGCCTGTCCAGGCCGGGGGTGCCGCACCATGCGGGAAACCGGAACGGCACTCGCTCGCTGGGGGGATCCCCGCTGCTCAGAAACGCTTCCAGCGCGAGGTGAAACCCGTCCGCCCGGTTAGTTGTTTGCGTCATCCATAAACACTCTTTTTGGTTCGG
>JAXMLI010000179.1:0-7312 GCA_034368785.1 Smithellaceae bacterium
GTCTAAAAGCCTACAGTCTATCTACCTGAGAAGTTACGATCATTGATCATTGTTCATTGCTCCCAACTCCCCCTCTCTAGTTTCTTATTCTACAAAAGGTCATGCAAATTTCACTGTCATGCAAATTTCTCTTGACAAGAGGATGACCATATTATAGTAAACCTACCATATTAGTAGAAATAGTGGGATACACAGGGATTACCAATAGAAGGCGGGTATCATGGATGATTTAACGAGGAGAGCGATATTGGTCAAGGGCGCCGGCCTGGCGCTCGTTACCTTGGGAGGCGCCTTGGCGTTGCCTGGCGGCGTACGGGCCATTAAGCAAAATGAGACGACAAAAAAGATGACCGCCATTAAGCTTGGGTATCTTCCCTTGACGGACCATCTGACCATAATCGCCCTTGCTCGGATGAATTTCCGGGAAGTTCAGGTGGAGCCGATAAAATTTTCCAGCTGGAAGGACCTGGCCGCGGCGCTCAAGGGAGGGGCGGTTGACGCCGCCTTCGCCCTCACCCCCATCGGCTTGGAACTTAGAAGAAACCAGGTACCCATCAAGGCGATTCTGCTTGGTCATCGGAACGGTTCGGTGGTCACCGTCAAGATCGGCGAGGAAATAAAGTCCGTCGCAGATCTGGCCGGGAAGAAAATAGCCATACCGAGCAGGTTTTCCACCCATAATATTCTGATCCGCAAGATTCTTGATGATCGAAAGATAGATCCGTCAAAGGTGGAACTGCTGGAGATGGCGCCGCCGGAGATGGTCCAATCCCTGGCAAGCGGGCAGATTCATGCCTTCATCGTCGCCGAACCATTCGGCGGACAGGCGGAGATGCAGAAGGTCGGCAAGGTATTGATTCTCTCCAAGGATATCTGGCCGAATCACATCTGCTGCGTACTGAACATCCACGAACAATTCATCAAGGAAAGCAGGACTGCGGTCCAGGAACTGGTGGACGGGCTGGTGGAAGCAGGCACGTTCATCACCCGGGAGCCCCAACAGGCGGCAAGACTGTCGCTTGGTTATTTGGGCCAGCGACCGGAGGTTATCGCTCATGTTCTCACCACTCCCAGAGACAGGGTGACCTTTGATCAACTCTTCCCTGCCAGGGAGGATTTTGCCATGACCCAGTCCCTCATGACGCGATTCAAGATCGCCGAGGGAACGGTCAACCTCGATGAATACATCGACCAGAGTTTCGCCAGGAAGGCGTACAAACTGTAAAATGTCAAGAGGGTGCCATGAGAAACAAAAACTGGGATAGCCGCCTGGTCGCAATAAGCTCGGTCGAGAAGTGGGTGTATCCGGGGATCGTATTTATGGTGTTTATTATCAGCTGGCAGGCCGTCGCGATGAGCGGCATCTACACGCCTTACCAGTTTCCCTCCCCGCTCGAGGTGTGGCGATCCACTCTGGAACTTTATGAACAGGGGACCGTTCTGAAGCACATCAGGGTCAGTATGTACCGCTTGCTGGCCGGTTTCCTGTTGGCCCTGGCCACAGGTGTGCCGTTGGGGATTCTTTTGGGCTGGAAGACCAGGCTTTTCTCTGCCTTCGATCCCCTGATCCAGATCATCCGTCCCATCTCGCCCATCGCCTGGTTTCCGCTGGCCATCCTCTGGTTCAAGATCGGAGATCCGCCGGCAATCTTCATTATTTTTATGGCGGCCGTCTTCCCCATTCTCCTGTCCACTATTGCCGCCGTGCGGTCTGTTCATTCCTTTTACGTCAAGGTAGCGGTTAACTTCGGGGCCGGGCCGGGGCAGATGATCCTGAATGTCGTCCTTCCCGCCGCCTTTCCGCAGATCATGGTGGGGGTAAGAATAGCACTGGGATCGGCCTGGATACACATGGTAGCCGGGGAAATGCTCGGCGTTCAATCAGGCCTCGGGTTCCTGGTGGTTGACGCCCGCAACTTTCTTCGCACCGACTGGGTGATCTCTGCCATGATCCTCATCGGAATACTTGGTCTCCTGCTCGATGCGGTCATGGCGTGGATTCAGCGGAGAATATCCGGCAGCTTCGGGAACCCGGCAATAAAGATCAACAATTGACTAAGAGGCAAACACAGTATGATTATCGCCAGGGGAATTCGAAAGATATATGATGACAGAAGGGGGAAGAGATTTGAGGCCCTGCGGGAAACGGAGCTGGAAATAGCAAGGGGAGAGGTTCTGTGCCTGCTGGGGCCAAGCGGCTGCGGTAAAAGCACCCTGCTCAACATCCTGGCGGGATTTGAAAACCCTACCTCGGGGACGGTCACCGTTGACGGGATTACTGTCCGGGGACCGGATCCCCGTCGCATCCTCCTCTTCCAGGAGTACGGTCTCTTCCCCTGGCTCAGCGCCCTGGGAAATGTCGCGTACGGCCTGAAAATAAAGGGTCTGCCCCGCCAGGAATGCCGGGAGAAAGCCATGGACATGCTCAGAATGGTGGGCCTGGACGCGTTTGCCGATAATCACCCCCACGAACTGTCCGGCGGGATGCAGCAACGGGTGGCCATTGCGCGGGCGTTGGCGGTTGATCCGGAATTGATCTTCATGGATGAGCCATTTGGCGCCCTGGACTCGCTTACGCGCCTGAGAATGCAGGATGAACTGGAGAAAATCAGGCTGATGAGGAACCAGACGATGGTGTTTGTCAGCCACGATATCGCGGAGGCCGTCTATCTTTCCGATCGGATTGCGATCATGTCCCCTTCGCCCGGACAGATAACCATGGTGATCCAGGTACCCCTGACGAGACCAAGGAGCAGGACATCCCAGAGCTTTACAGATATTCAGGACCTGATATACTCGGAATTAAAGCTGAGCAACCGCTTGTACAGCGAATATACCATCTAACATTTTAAGGGGGAAGAAATGAAGATCGCGAAAAACGTAACGGAACTGATTGGCCGGACACCCCTGGTCTATTTGAACAGGATCGCCACCGAAACCGGGGCAAAAATCGCCGCAAAGCTGGAAATGTTCAATCCCGGTGGAAGTGTTAAAGACCGGATCGGCCTCAGTATGATCGAGGCGGCAGAAAGGGACGGTCAAATCGGCGATGATACGATCATCGTGGAGCCTACCAGTGGAAATACGGGTATCGCCATTGCCATGGTCGCCGCCGCGAAGGGATACAAATGTCTGCTTACCATGCCGGAGACCATGAGCATGGAGCGCCGGAGTCTGTTGAAGGCCCTGGGGGCGGAATTGGTGCTGACACCCGGAGCGGAGGGGATGAAGGGGGCGATCCGCAAGGCCGAGGAACTGGTGGCCTCAGACAGTAAATACGTCATGCTTCAGCAGTTTAAAAACCCGGCGAATCCGGCGGTACACCGTTTAACGACCGCCGAAGAGATTTGGGCTGATACGGATGGCACCGTGGATATACTGGTGTCAGGGGTCGGTACGGGTGGCACCATTACCGGGGTGGCGGAGGTGATCAAGGAACGAAAACCCTCCTTCCGGGCCATTGCCGTGGAACCCGCGGAATCTCCTGTACTGTCAGGCGGGATGCCGGGACCGCACCGCATTCAGGGAATAGGCGCCGGCTTTATCCCCCAGGTCCTCGAAGTGACCCTCATAGACGAAATAATCAAGGTTCCCGATCGGGAGGCATTGAAAACCGCCCGGCAGTTGATCAGGGAAGAGGGGCTCATGGTGGGGATCTCTTCGGGCGCCGCCTGCAATGCCGCCCTGCAGGTTGCCAGACGTCCCGAGAATAAGGATAAACTCATCGTCGTTATTCTCCCTGATCTGACGGAGCGGTATCTCTCCACAGCCCTCTTTGCCGAGGAAATGTAGTGACAACACCGGGCAGATAGACGAGAAACAGTAAATTAAATCGCTCTTTTAGCCTTACGCCTTACGCCGTAAGCCAGATATAGGACTAATCATGCCCTACCAATACAAATATCTCAATGCCGAAATGCCCACCCGGGAGGAGGTCCTTTCGAAACTCCCCAATGAAGCGAGCCGGTTCCTGATGAATCGTATCGCGGAGATGGGAGTGGAATCCACATGGGAACGCTTTGAATGTCAGCAGCCCCAATGCCGTCACGGGATTACAGGCTCATGCTGTCAGCGCTGTCTCTGGGGACCCTGTCAGATCACCCCCAAAAGAACCAGGGGGATCTGCGGGGCCGATCTGAACCTGATCGTAGTGGGGAACCTGTTGCGCGCCCTGGCCGCCGGTTGCTCCGCCCACGGGACCCATGCCCGTCAGGTGGCGGACGCCATTATCGGCGTCTCTAACGGGAACGTACCCTACGACCTTAAAGGCGAGGAGCTTCTCCGGGAGTTAGCGCTCTATCTTGGCGTTAATGAAGAGGAGCGGGGGAAGCAGATCCGTGCCGTGGGGGATCTTCTCCTCGGCAGTATCACCGGCGGGAACAACGGCATCGGGAAAATCATGGATAAATTCGCACCACCCGAGCGGATGGCGCTGTGGCAGGAAATGGGAATTCTGCCCCGGTCCGCCATGGAAGAGGTATTTGAAGCGCTGCATTTGACCACCCTGGGAAGTTGCAGTGATTGGCGGGAATTGGTCAAGCAGGAGATGCGGACCGCCCTGGCCTATTGCTATGGGGCGCTGGCGCCGGCATCCCTGGGCCAGGAGATCCTCTTCGGAATTCCCGAAGTTTCCCGGGAACCTGTCTCGGTGAACCTCGGGGTAATGAGAGCGGACGCCGTTAATCTGATCATACACGGGCATTCACCGGTTCTGGCCGAGATGATTGTCGCAGAGGTCAATAGCGCCGCGGTAAAGGCAGCTGTTCAAGAAGCAGGCGCAAAGGAGATAATCCTCATGGGGGCCTGCTGTACGGGAAAGGCGCTTTTATCCCGGCACGGGATCCCCTCCGTGACGGGTATCATGGGCTCAGAACTGGCCTTTGCCACCGGGGCGCTGGACGCCCTTGTCCTTGACATGCAATGCGCCATCCCGGGGCTGGGACAGCTCGCGGAGTGTTTTGGCGGCAAGATTATCACCACCTACCCGGGAAACCGCTTCGCCGGCGAGAGTCACATCCCCTATTCGCCCGAAGAAGCGGACCGGCAGGCGAGGGAGATAATTCGCTTGGCGATTGAAAATTTCAAAGGGCGACGCGGCAGGGAGGTATTCATCCCCACCAGCACGGCCCTTGCGGTATCCGGCTGGGAGCCCGGTTCATTCCTGAATCAATTCGGCGGCGCTCCACAAGTCGCGGAGCTGCTCAGGCTGGGGAGAATCAAGGGAATCGTATCAATCGGCGGCTGCGACAGCCCGAAGGTGCCTTTCGAGTTCAATCACGTGGAACTTGCCAGGGGGCTCATCGCGAAGGGCATCCTGGTATTTACCACCGGCTGCGCCTCTTACGCCCTGTTGAACGCGGGGCTGGCCGACCCGGCCGCGGCGGAACTCGCTCCGACGGGCCTCAGGGAGCTTTGCCGTCAATATGGCATGGCGCCGGTTCTTCCCATCGGGGCCTGTACCGATAATTTCCGCCTCCTCAGGATCTATCAGCAGATTTCTGAGGCCGCCGGGCATAAAATCGCCGATATGCCCTTCTGTCATAGTGGTCCCGCGCCGGGCAGCGAAAAAAATATCGGTCAGGGGTTGACCTTTCTGCTTCACGGTGTTAGCGTACACCAGGGTTTCCCGGGAGGGATGCCCGTGCCAATGCCGGTACCGGCCCAAAATCAGCGTTATACGGATGACATGGAAATCAAGGTGAATGATATATCCCGTTTTTTCGCCCAGGAGGCCTATGAGCTACTGGGCGCGCGGGTTTATGTGGAGCCTTATGCCCATTTGGCCGTAAAAACCATCCAGATGCACATGCACCGCCACCGCATCCGCCTGACATGGCCGGGGTAGTTACAAGATGAGTCAGATAGATTGCGAACGATATTCACGCCAGATCCTTTTTCCGCCCCTCGGCAGAGGGGGACAGGATCGCCTTCTCAAAGGAAAGGTACTCATCATGGGCCTTGGCGCCCTGGGAACCGTCTCCGCCGGCATTCTCGCCCGGGCGGGCGTGGGCTTTTTAAGGCTGGTAGACCGGGATTTCGTGGAAGAGACAAACCTCCAGAGACAGGTTCTTTATACCGAGGATGATGCCCGAAAGGTTCTCCCGAAGGCGGAAGCGGCCGTCTCCAGGTTAAAGGAGATCAATTCCGCCATAACGTACGAAGCCCTGGTCGAGGATGTAAACTTTGCCAACATTGATGGTATTGTCTCTGATATTGACCTGATCGTAGATGCGGGTGACAATTTCGAAATCCGTTATCTGATCAACGAAATTGCCGTCAAGAAGGGAATTCCCTGGATATATGCGGCCTGTGTGTCAAGCTACGGCATGACCTTCAACATCATGCCGGGGCAGGGCGCGTGCCTGGCCTGCGCCTTGGGCGAACTGCCCGCCCAACTCACGGAGACCTGCGACACCGCCGGGGTAATCGGTCCCATCGCAAGCCTGATCGCCTCGGTCCAGGCCGCCGAAGCGATGAAGATC
The DNA here is from genome assembly GCA_034368785.1 of Smithellaceae bacterium. GTDB lineage: Bacteria > Desulfobacterota > Syntrophia > Syntrophales > CAMTWB01 > CAMTWB01. The sequence goes on from JAXMLI010000179.1 coordinate 6,483, forward strand.
CTCTCCGGAAATCTCGCGGATCTCAACACAAAAATGCGCTATTATGATCTCTGGGCAAACAGATTCCATGAGTTTGAGATCGAAAAGAGAATGGACTGTCCCGTCTGCCAGAATAGGATTTTTCCGCTGCTCGCGGGCAAATTGAAAAACCAGGCCACCTATCTTTGCGGGCGAAATATGGTTCAGGTGTCGCCTGCCCAAAGAATGAATCTCTCCCTGGAAAAGCTGGAAGAAAAGCTTGCCCCGTTGGGAAGCGTTCAAAATAACGGGTACCTGCTCCGCTTTTTAACCGGCAAATACGAACTGATGATTTTTCCCGATGGTCGGGCGCTGGTGAAGGGTACCTCTGATGAGGCCTTGGCAAGATCGCTCTATACGAGATATATGACGACTTCGTAAAAAGTCCGGATGCTGCGTTGCGCTGCATCCCACCCCCGCCTTCGCGGGGGCAGGCTTGCGGCGTATTCCGGGGACAGGTGCCGATCCCTTTGGGCTTCCGGAACATGTCCCCGACGCCTCATTCCTCGTGATTTGCGCGCCTTGCCTGCGGCTTTTTTACAAAGCCGTCACGAGACAAGCGTATTTCGACTGTTTACGAGGTCGTCATACACGGTTGGCTGAATCTCTTAGCTAGTATGCAGGCATGAAGTCTGCCTTATTTTCAGGTCAAGAAGGGGTTAAATAAAATGCAATTGTCAACCAAGGCGCGTTACGCCTCCCGTGCGATGATTGAGCTGGCCCTGCATTATCAGGAAGGCCCGCTCCAACTGAAGGAAATTTCCAAGAGACAGGATATTTCCGAAAAGTATCTCGACCAGATAATGTCGCCA
>JAXMLI010000180.1:0-8315 GCA_034368785.1 Smithellaceae bacterium
ATGTCCAGGGTAAGACCGAAATACTTCGAGGGGATCGCGTCAAAAACGCGCGCCATCTCTTCCACGGTAACCCCGAGATAGGCAATCTCCGCCGCCTCGTGGATCTTATTCATGTTCTCAATACCGATGGGAAGCTTGTACTTTTCCGCCAGTTCCACCACCGGGCCATAGGTCTTGATCAGGCACTCGAAGACATGGTCCATGAACAGGCTGAAATGATAGCCGAAATGCAGAACCACGTACTCGGCCTCCAACTGATGGGCCAGCTCCACGTAAGCCAAAAGATGCTGCTGGACGGCCTTACGGACCGTCGGTTCGATCTCGGCGGCGTTCACGAAGGAGGCCGAATGGAGACCGTACTTGACCCCGGCCTGGTCGCGGAGCTTCTTGATGCCCGCGATCCGCGCGGGCGTCCATTTATCGAGGAAGTTGTTCGGGTTGTTGCAACTGAGTTCCATCCAGGGGAAGCCATTCTCCTTGGCAAAAGAAAAGTACTCCTCCATTGGCTGTGGTCCCGCATTGAAGCATAATTTCATCTTTGTTTTCCTCCTGTTAATAATGAAATGCTTTATCCCTAACCACCACTGACCGATTAGAAAATGGCATTTGTCTCTATCCGATCCTTATTCAGGTAAAATGGCCGCTCCCTGGCCGGTACTTCTCCCTCTCCTTCAAGGGGAGGCCTAAAATCCCAAACTCCCTCCCCTTCAAGGGGAGGGTCGGGGTGGGGATGGGGTCAAATGACCGCTCCGCCACAAAAAACCCATCCCCCTCCTAACCTCCCCCTTGAAGGGGGAGGAACTGCGCACTGCCCCTCCTAAGGCCCCCTTGACGGGGGAGGAATCTGGCTGTCCCTCTCCTAAGGCCCCCCTTGATGGGGGAGGAACTGCGCACTGCCCTTCCTAATGCCTCCAATGAAGAGGGAGTAACAAAACCAGCGCAAAAAAGGAAACTGAAGGATGCCGCAAAAGGCTAGCCGGAAATTGCCTGATTATTCCAGTCCTGCTGCCCCTCCAGCGCCAGAAGAACCTCCTCCAGGGTATGTGGAAGTTCCCCCCCATATCGTTCCCGCAGGCCAAGTCCGGCACACCAGCGCAGTTTTTCCCTGGCGGCCCGGGACATCCCGGCGGGGACGCCCATTGCCTCGAGGGTTTCTATAACATCCTCCATCTCATGGGCCATCCGGTCGGCATTGACGACCCCTTTGGTTAGCTGGAGCCTGGCCGTCTCCCGGAAGGGGATTCCATCCAGAGATTCGGCGATGGACGTAAGCACCATCTCGTCCACCCCGTAGCGGTGCGTGGCCGTGAACGTCTCCAACAGAAGGGAAAGGAGACCCTTCATGAAGACGCTGCGGAACATTTTGATGGCGGAGGCCTGGCCAGGTTTTGACCCGATGACGCGGATGTTCATCTCATGGGGTTCCATGATTCTTTGCAGCGCCTCGGCCCCGTTCCCGGAGGCCAGGATGGGCACCCGGTGCAGAAAGGCGGGAACAGCCCCCAGGATTGCCGCATCGGCAAACGCCGCCCCTGCCTTTTCCACTACCTGTGCTACTTCCTCCTTAACCCCGGGCGCGGCGGTGTTTACATCGGCCCAGAGGTGCCGCCTGTTCAGATGGGGCGAGGCCTCCCGGGCGACAGAAACCGCCATGGCGCCCGTCACGCAGGAAATGACCACCTCGACCCTGGAGAGAAGCACGGCCATATTTTCGGCCTTAATCGCGCCCGTTTCCTCAGCGTGGCGCTGAATCACTTCCTGGAAAGGCGATGTTTCCTGCATGCGGTCATAAAAATGGACCTCTACGAGTCCCGCCCCGCGGAGTCCCTTGGCCAGACCGTAGCCGGCGCCGCCAAAACCGATGAATCCCAGCTTCAAGTCAATCCTCCCCTGAGCCTGTAGCCGGGCAGGCAAGATGCCTGCCCTATTTTCAAGTGAAAAGGATCGCCGATGGGTTAATCCCCAATCTCCAATCCCCAATTCGCAATCCCCTACAGGCGACTCACCGTATAAAGCGGGGCCTTCTCCCGAAGCAGCTCCGAGGAGCGGAAGGGGTTATAGATCCCGCACGCGCAAGGCTCCGCGATGATCAGGCTGCCTTCCCATTCGGTCACCTTGCCGGCCTTGACACGTCGGATGACGTCGCGTACCAGATAGGGCGAAACGACGCCATGGCCGCACATCGTCGTGAACTCCCGGATGTCGGCCGAGGGCAGGCGGTCCGTCCGCCCATGGATGCCGAGAGACAGGTTGACCATGTAGGGGTCGATGCCGATCTCCGCGGCGATATCACGGACATGGTCGATCAGGCCGCTGACCATGATGGAAATGCCCTCGTTCGCTTCCTTAATTCGAATCAGTGCGTCTTTCAGCTTATCTCGGCTGTCGAAGACACTGAAGACCCGCGCCCCTTCGACCTTGATGCTCTCCAGGACCTCCTCCGGCTTGACACCGCTATACAGGTTGCGGCGGAGCGTCGTCACGCACATGTTGGCCGGGCCCGCCTGGTAGACGAGCTCGACCAGATGGCGCACCTTCGGGGCGCTCCCCTTGTAATTGAATCCCCTCGCCGGATAGATGAACAGGACATAGTCCTTTTCCAACGAGTTCAAACTTCCTTCCCTGTGCAAACTGTGAGTCATAATTTTATCCCTCTCTTATTCCCATGCCCGTCCCAAGCCCATATTGATCTTGGCGTTCGGCCGCCAGGTGAAACCCTCTGCCTGGATGCTCTCCAGAACATCCTCCGGGATAGCGAGACGCGGTCCTACGACGGTGAAGACGTCGACGCAGAAGACGCTGTCCACCTCCTTGGCGACCTCCTTGATCGTCCGGAGGATGCCGCGGAGCTGATCTTTCTCCATCTCGAATTCGATGATCGCCGAGAGCACCCGCTCTCCGAGCATCTCCGGCTTCAGATCCCCCGTCGCCTCGTCGGCGAGCATGGAGTGGATCGGGTTGTGGGGTTCGATCTTGTGGACCCCGGCCCGGGCGATCGCCCGACTGATCTTCTGGATATCCAGCAGGGACATGCCGATCGTGGGTCGGCCGATCTCGATGGCGACACCGACTTTTCCGGGGCCGCAGCGGCGCGTGACATCGGCTGATTTCGTCTCCTCCGTGCCCCGCCCTTCGATGCCGGTTGCTACGTGTCTCGCCGTTGGATCGCTGAAGTAACGGCGCAGCGCGCGAGGGTAGTCGTAGACATTGGGAGATTCCGCGATCGCGTCGACGGGGCAGTGCGCGGAGCGAAGACAGGTGCTGCATTCATAGCAGATCTCCTGGTCAATCATGCTCTTCAGCCCTTCGTGGCGGATTGCATTGGTGGGACAGTAGGGCTGGCAGCGACCGCAGCCCACGCATAGTTCCGGATGAATAATCATAAGTTTAACCTCCTGGATGGCAGCATCAGGTACCGTTTTCGGTCCGCATGTTTTGGAAACCGAGTGGCGTTGCTCAACAATTTGAACGCCCCCATGGCTGCCACATCGTTTTCAGGGTGTTTCTTTCCCCGTTTCTTTTTTAATGATATCCGCACAACGCACCTGGTTGAAAATGCCGCAGTAGCAGAAATTGGCCAATTTTACTGATCCCGCTTCGGGCGTCATTTTCCCTTTTTGAACCCGCGTCATGATATATTTTACAAACTTGGGCGGAATCATGTGATGCCCGCACATGGTTGTAATCGACAAGGTGATGTCATCCGGAAGGCGATCCTTCTTACCCCATACTCCCAGGGAATAATTGACGGAGTGCGGGGTCACACCGGCCTCCTTGCAGGCGGGCAGTACTTCGGATAAGACCCCGGTGATCACCACGGACATCCCAAGATCCTTTTCTTTGACGCGTTTCAGGAAGGTGACGACCTGGTCCCTGTTGGTAAACACGCCGCGAATTCGCGATTTGTCCGTGATCTTTTCCTGAATCTCCTCCGAACTGTACTGGGTGATCGGTCCCGTCTTGACATCACCCCAGTTCTCCGAACCGACCGCCTCCGCGGCGGCGATGAATTCAAGCGCTTTGGCTTTGATGTTTTTGTCGTTGACGCCCTTGGTCTGGTACATGAACCAGTTGAAGTCCTTCTTCTGTGATTCGATGTCCCCGCTGCGATGTAGAGAATGTGTCATAAATGTGATCTCCTTATTTCAAAGACAATGGTTTTCCAAGCCCCACGTTGACCTTGCCGCGATGCGGCTGGGGTATGCCGAGCCCGTCGAGGCAGCCGAGCGTGGGATTCATGCCGTTTTCATCGACGCGGAGAATGAGCCCCAAAGAGAAGACCGTGTCGATCTCCTGTTCGACCGCTTTGAGCGCCCCCAGCACCCCGGGTAAATCCTCCTCCCGGCATTTGCCCTCCACAATGACCGACAGGAGACGATAGTCATGGCACTCTCCGACCAGTTTTCCCGTGGAAAGATCCGTCATCAGGGCGGCCAGGGGGGTATGATCCGCCGTGGCAAGTTTGACTCCCGCCCTGGCGCAGGCCATCGCCACTTTTTCAGCATCTCGCAGATAAACGCCGAGTCCGGGCCGTCCCATGTCGATGCAGACGCCGACTTCGCCTCGCGCGACCCTTCCGGACACATCGTTGGTTTTGACCTCTTCCGTGCCCCGGCCGGTGACCCCCGTAACCCCGTGGTTCTCGACGGGGTCACTCATGACATGCTGAAACTCCTTGTAGAAGTTTGACAAGTCCACCGGTTCGATGGCATCTTGAGGGCAGACTTTCTGCCGTAAACAGACGTAGCACTCGACGCAAAGGTCCGGTTCTATTGTGCATTTGTCGCCATCGAAGCCAATGGCATCCACGGTGCAGTAGGTCTGGCAGATCTTACATCCTACGCACTTTTCCTGATTGATCATCGCCATGCGATATGTATTCTCCTTTCTAAATGTTGTAATGAACGTGGTTGTCTTTTTAATTTCTATGGCGCCAGAAGCAGGGGTTGTCTGCGGCCTGACTGTTCCCGAAACCGGATGACGCTATACGCCCGAGGTTTGAGCAGCGAGGCCTCTCCCGGATGGATCTCACGTCCGGCGCCGATCAGGGCGCGGAGCGTTCCCCCGGCCGAGATGTCTCCGATCAAAGCCCCTCCGATCGGTTTCCCTCCGACAAGGAAGAGCTCGCGCCGCACATTCTCTGCGGGTCTTTCATACGCGATGATCTCCGCGCCGGCAACCGGGGGACCGAGGATGACCATGGAAAGTCCATGGAGCTCCATGGCGTTGACGGAGGTCATATCGCGATGCGTCGTGGGACTGGCGGCGTACAGATTTTCACCCGCCAGTCGTCCCTGGGCCATGGCTTGGGGCCAGGTGTTGGGACTGAATTGTTCCGTACCCCGATTGATCACTGCCCCGTCTCCCGCCGCGAAGATATGTTTGTCCAATGTCTGCAGGGCGGTGGATACCACCAGCTCCCCGCCGGATAAAAGACCGGACCCCTTCAGGAAGTCCCGGTCAGGAGCGATACCTGCCGCAACGAGCAGGGTGTCACACGTGTGCCACTCCCCTCCCGCCTGGATGGCAGTGATTGCCCCGCCCTCGATCCGAATGTCCTCGAGCGGTGCGTTCAGACAGAGGGTGATCCCCATCTGCCTGAGGTGTTCCTCCACCACGCAAGCCGCTTCCGATGAGAGCGCCCGGAGGAGGATATGCCCCCTGCGGATGACCATGGTGACCTCATACCCGGCCTGACGGAGATGAATCGCCGTCTTGACCCCCACCAGGGAGCCGCCGAATACGAGGACCTTCCGGTGTGTTTCCAACCATGCCTTGGCCTTGCGGGCCGTGGTCAGGTCCCGCAGGGTAAAGATTCCCTCCCCGGGAGGACCGGCCAGTTGCCCGGGCAGCAAAGGTTCGCCACCCTGGGCAATGACGAGACGTTCATAGGATATGCTCTCTCCGTTGCTCAGCCCCAGGGTACGGTTTTCCCGGTCCAGAGAGACTACCCGCAAACCCGATCGGACCGTCAACAGGGGGTCGGTCGTTCCTTTCCAGAAGAAAAGCTGCTCCTCCGTTACCGTCCCGGTCATAAACTGGGGCAGCAGGGTCCGATAATACCCCGTTTCCCCTTCGGCATCGATAATGGTCACTGCCTTATCGGGCCATTTGGCCCGGCAGGAAAGGGCGGCCTGAAATCCGGCAATGCCACCGCCAACAATGATACAGGACATGTACTCCTCCATTCTGTTTGGCCCTTTTTCAGGCCCTGGAATTTACGACTGGAGGAACCAGTCAAGGATTTCTTCCGCCGGCGCCGGATGATCGAAATAGGCCAGACTGCCGCCCTCCTCCGCGAGGATATCCTTAAGGAGACCCCTGACCATTTCACTCCCCCACAGGGGAATCGGCGTGGCAATCGCCACCTTCAACCCCAGCGCGGCCAGGCCGAGGGCCAGGGCAAAATCACGGCAGCTCTGCAGGCCGGTAAAGCAGATCCCCGCAAGGTTATTAAGCCTGCCCGCCTCTTTCATCGCCAAGACGACGGCCAAGGGGCCGCTTTGATCGTCAAGAACCGCTACGGGCAGATCCTGCTTGAGCATCCAGATGGCCGCGTCGCCCCAGGACGCCACGGAATAATCCGCTCCGCGCAAGGCCTTTGCTAGCTCAACCGGCAGATGACCCAGGGACTGGAGCAGGCTGTCCGCGCCGCCGAGAAGGGCAACTTTTGTCGCCTGCCCTGCCTGCAGGAAGCCATTGACCTCATCTGTTCCCAGACTCACAGAGGCATTGCCGATCAATGCCGCGTCGGGAGAAAATGAAGCGGGAATGCGATGTTCAAAGGCCTTCCGGGCCAGGCTGATGATTTCTCCTGCCGGGATATCACAATCGCAAACCACGGGGATTTTCAGCTTATCGCAGAGGTTCAGGACTCCCGGATCGGCCCCATCTCCCGCCAGCAGGAGATTGAACTTCCCCGAACTCACAAGGATTTCGGCCTCGCCTGAGGTGCATACCAGCGGAAGATAGGCGTCGCCTGCGGCGATCCAGTTTCCCAGGGAAAGCAGTTGCAGCTCCGGATTCTTCATCTCGGAGGCTTCCGCGAGGATTTCCTCGACCAGGCATTCATCGATCTGACCGGTTACGGCAATCCGTATGGCCTCACCGGCCAGAAGTCCGTACCCGGCCCGAATATTACGGGAACCGGCCATCCCCGGAGAGTCCGCCTGCTCCGCCAGTCCCACCGTCAGGAGTCCCAGCCTCAGGGCCTGTATGACCAGGATTTCCGCCGAGGCAGAGGGACGGGCCAGGAGTTTCACCGCCCCCGATATGTCCTCCTCATCTACATCGCATTCTTCTTCGTCCGTATCTTCCTCGGGGGATGCACCGCAGTTTTCATTGCAGGAACATGAGTCGTCCCAACAGGCCGCCGCGTCCGCCTCCAGGGCGCCCTGAAGCGCGATCCGGAGCAGGGAGGCCGCGGCCATTGTATCCCGGTCGAGACCGCAGATGCCCTTGTCCGCCCCCCGTCCGAAGGGATCGATCCGGCAGGGACCCTGCATGCACCCGTAGGGACAGGAAAGGCCAAGACGGAGGAATCCATCCTGGGGTTGCTGTTTTTCAAATCTCTCCCAGTTCAGTTCGATCCCTTTTTTTGCCGCCTCGCGGAGCAGCTCCTGACTCAGCGGATCTACAGTTTTGAAATGAATTGTTTCCATAATTTTATTTACTCCAGACTGTTGATTATTGTTTTATATTATCTGCCCAGATCAACAAGACAGAGGCCTTCGCCGGCCACTTCCGCAAGCTGAACCGCCGTCTTTACCCTTTTTGCCCGGAGAAGCTTCTCCATGTCGTCGAACTCGATCAGCTCCAGGGCCTTCGTGGGACAGACATCAACGCAGACGGGTTTTTCCATATGGAGACACCGGTCGCATTTTATCGCGATCTTTCGCTCCCGTGAGGGATAGATCACCCCGTAGGGACAAAAGGCGGCGCAGGTCCAGCAGCCGATGCAACGATCCTCACGAATGAGTACCATCCCCGATTTTTCCTCTCTCGCGAGCGCCCCGGTGAGGCAGGCATCCAGACAAGGCGCCTGGAGGCAGTGCCGACATTGGAGCGGAAAAGAAGCGGCCGTCCCACCCTCCACCCGAATCCGTGATTGGGGTAGCGGGGTTTCCCGGACCGCCCCTAAGAGCGTCCTTTTCTCGCTGCCCCGTTCCGCCGCGCAGTACAGCTCGCAGGTCTTGCAGCCGGTGCAGCGGTCCATATGTATTCCAATTATCTTCATGAACAACTCCCAATATTTGTTATTTTTCTGTTGTTTACTTCTTAAACTTGACGACTTCGTAAAAAGTCCGGAACCTTCA
>JAXMLI010000181.1:0-4474 GCA_034368785.1 Smithellaceae bacterium
TTGATTCCCGCTTCGCGGGAATGACGCCTTGGGGACTTTATACGAGGCCATCAATAATAACTCTCCGGCAGTCAACAGGATGCCCGACCTCGGAACCAGGGAGCATTTCCATGAACGACTCGCGCAAGACACACTGGGAGCGCGTCTACGGAACGAAACAGACGACGGAGGTTTCCTGGTATCAACCAGTTCCGGCGCGGTCGCTGGAGTTGATTTGCGCCACGGGTGAACCGCTCACCGCCCCGATTCTCGACGTCGGCAGCGGCGCCTCTACCCTCGTCGATCATCTGCTCGGCGAAGGATACTTGGATATCACCGTTCTTGATATCGCCGCGAACGCCCTTGACTGCACACGATCCCGTCTCGGCGATCTGGCCGCTCGTGTCACTTGGACCGAGGCTGATATAACGCGCTTTCAACCCCGGCGCAAATACGCGCTCTGGCATGACCGGGCGGTATTCCACTTTCTAACGGACACCAAGGACCGGGAGCGTTATCTCGATACTCTGCGCCGTACGCTCAGTTCCCGGGGGCACTTCCTGCTGGCCACGTTCGGACCGGAAGGTCCCACCCGGTGCAGCGGTCTCGCGATTCAACGTTATTCGGCGCAGGATATCTCCGCTCTGCTCGGTTCGGGGTTTGCGCTCCGCATGTATCACCTTGAGGAACATCACACCTCGACAGGAGCGGCACAGCAATTTCTCTACGGGTGGTGGCAGGCCGAGGCCTGACCCGAAGCTCAATTTCCGCAGCTTGGGGCTTCGGAGCGCTTAATAAGATCGTCTATTACCATTAACAAGGCCCGGGAGATCATTGGCGATCTCCGCTCTTGATGGCGCCTCAAAACTGCCGGAGAAGGCTCAGCCATGATTTGCCTGTCTGTTTAAACCCCGCGCCAGGGTCCATTTCCGGGGAAAACTATTCCATTGACTTTAAGTCTGGTTTCTGGTTACTAGCCGCCACCGAAAAAGCCGTTGATAGATAAAGGAAACAGCGCTCCATGAAGTTGGACGAGTTCGATTTTAACCTGCCCGAAGAGCTTATCGCCCAAGAGCCCATCGCCGACAGAGATGCCTCCAGAATGATGGTAGTTGACAGCTCAGCCGAGGGCATCTCTCACGATACGTTTAATCACCTGCCCTTATTCCTCAGAGAGGGAGACACCCTGGTGGTGAATGACTCCAGGGTCATCCCCGCCCGGCTTGTCGCCAGAAAGGCCACCGGCGGAAAGACGGAGATACTACTCTTGCGGGAAGAGGCCCGTCCTGAAGGCGCCTCTCCCTGCTGGCAGGTCCTCCTGCGCCCGGCCAAGGGTGTTTCTCCCTCCCTATCGCTGGAACTTGCCGGTGGAGGGAAGGCCCGGGTCCTGGAGAGGATCTCCGACAAGAAATGGCTTCTATCTTTTGAAACAGAGCAGCCCTTTGCCGATTTTCTCGAGCGCTACGGCGAAGTGCCCCTGCCTCCCTACATCAAGAGACCCGAGGGACCAAGCCAGCACGACCGCGAAAGATACCAGACGGTTTACGCGCGACTGCCCGGTTCTGTCGCCGCCCCGACCGCGGGGCTGCACTTTACGCCCCAACTCCTGGAAACCCTGAAAGCTAACGGAGTGCGGGTGGCCCGGATTACTCTCCATGTTGGTCACGGTACCTTCCAGCCCATGCTGGCAGAAAACGTGGAAGATCATACAATCGATGACGAGTTTTATGAGATCACCCCGGAGGCGGCCGAGGCAATCAACTCCGCCCGGCGGGTTATCGCCGTGGGAACAACCTCCATTCGAACCCTGGAGTCCGCCTCTGACGAGAAGGGCATAGTCCTGCCCTCAGCGGGAGCGACGGATCTGTACATCTACCCCGGCTACCGCTTCAAGCGGGTGAACGCGGTGATCACCAACTTCCATCTCCCCCGCTCATCCCTCTTCCTGCTCGTATGCGCGTTTGCCGGCCGGACCAGGATGCTCGCCGCCTACCGGTCCGCCATCGACCTGGGGTATCGCTTTTACAGCTACGGCGACTGTATGCTGATTTTTTAGGAACTACATGGATTTTAAATACGACCTGATAAAAAAAGACGCTACTTGCGACGCCCGCCTGGGAAGGATCAGCACCCCCCACGGGGTGATCCATACCCCCGTCTTCATGCCCGTGGGAACCCGGGGAACCGTTAAAGCCATGACGCCGGCGCAGCTAATCGAGCTTGAGGTGGAGGTCATTTTGGGCAATACCTACCATCTCTATCTGCGTCCCGGGCATGAATTGATCAGGAACATGGGGGGCCTGCACCGCTTCATGAACTGGTCCGGTCCGATCCTGACCGACAGCGGCGGATTTCAGGTGCATAGCCTGGCCGCCCTGAGAAAAATGACCCCTGACGGGGTGATCTTTCAATCGCACATCGATGGCTCCCGGCACACCCTGACCCCGGAGCTGGTAGTGAGAATCCAGGAGGCCCTCGGCTCGGATATCATGATGTGCCTCGATGAATGCACATCCTACCCGGCCAGTCATGAAACGGCGGAAAAATCGATGAATCTGACCATTGAGTGGGCCAGGCGCAGCCGGGAGACCAGGTCCTCGCCAAGTCAGGCCCTCTTCGGCATTATCCAGGGTGGCGTCTACCCGGATCTGCGGAAACGCTGCGCCGAAGAAATCCAGGCCATCGGCTTCGACGGTTACGCCCTGGGCGGTCTGAGCGTGGGTGAACCAAAGGACGATCTCCTGATGATACTCTCGGAAACCGCCCCCCTGTTGCCTCCAGAGAGGCCCCGGTACCTGATGGGCGTGGGAATGCCCGAGGATCTTGTCGCCGGGGTGGCCTTGGGGATCGATATGTTCGATTGTGTCATCCCGACCCGCTCTGCGAGGAATGGATTGTTGTTTACAAACCATGAAAACATTGTTATAAAGCGCGCGATCTACCGGGAAGATGAAAAACCCATTGAAGAATCATGCGATTGCTACACTTGCAGGAATTTCTCCCGGGCATATCTCCGGCACCTGTATATGGCCGGGGAGATCCTGGCCATGACCCTGAACACGATTCACAACATCCGCTACTTCATGCGCCTGATGGAACGTATCCGGGAGTCGATAAAAAGGGACGCCTACGATGAATTCAGAAAGGATTTCGTCAGGGCCAGGCAGGTCGGACAAGCCGCCGGTTAGTAAAAGGTAAAAATTACCAAGTGAATAAGCCGGTGTTTTTATCGCATCGGCCAAGATAACGAGAATCCTAAGGAGGACATAAAAATGATCGATTTTGCCTACGCGATGGGCATCCCGGGTGGGGGAGGAGGAGCGGCAGGTGGTGGCGGAGACATGAGCTTCATCATCATGATGGTTGTTCTTTTCGCCATTTTCTACTTTCTCATGATCCGCCCCCAGCAGAAGAAACAGAAAGAACTGAAGGACATGATCGCCAATTTGGCACATGGCGACGTGGTAATCACCTCCGGGGGGATCATCGGCAAGATTACCGGGATAACCGAAGGCGAGGTGACCATGGAGATTGCCGACAAGGTGCGAATCAAGGTGGCCCGTAATTTCATCAGCGGCATAAAGCAGAAGGCGGGATAAGCTATAGGCTATCAGGCTAAAAGACCAACAGCCTGCAGCCTAATTCAGAAAGGGATCAAAAATGTTCAAAAGCATCAAAGTCAGGGCGGCGCTGGCCGGCATTGTCTCTTTGGTTGCCTTGGTGTATCTTTTACCGTCGCTCGCGCTCCCGCTCCCGGACTTCTGGAAGAAATACCTGCCGACCGAGAAGATCCATCTGGGCCTTGATCTCCAGGGAGGAATGCACCTGGTACTGGAAGTAGATACCCAGAAGGCCCTTGAGACCACGGTGGAAAGAACCGCCCACGACCTCAAGGAAATCCTCATGGAAAACAAGGTCCGCTTCCGGAACATTGAACGGAAGGGGGATATTCTTACGCTGGAGCTGAAAGACAACCCCTCCCGGGTTCTCCTGGAAAAGATTCTCAAGGAGCAGTACACCGATCTTTCCCTTTCCTCCTCGGAGGTGCGCGATGGCATGGAAATGGTTTCTCTGACGATCAATGACCGCCGTCGGGCGGAACTCAAGAAACATGCCGTCGATCAGAGCCTCGAAACCATCCGGAACCGCGTTGACCAGTTCGGGATCTCGGAACCGGAGATAATCCCCGAGGGGCAGGACCGGATTATCGTCCAGCTTCCCGGCATCAAGGACGCCGAGCGGGCGAAAAACCTGATCGGAAAGACGGCCTTGCTGGAGTTCAAGCTCGTGAATGACGAAAACAGCCTTGCAGAGGCGCTGGCCGGAAAGATTCCCGAAGGATCCGTCCTTGCCCAGGGGTACAACGTTGATCGAGAAACGGGCCGGAGAACCCAGGTGGACTATCTCTTGAAGGACAAGGTCCTCCTGACCGGCGACTCCCTGGATAATGCCCGGATGGAGATCAGCGACCGCTTCGGCTTTCCCCATATCTCGC
>JAXMLI010000182.1:0-2525 GCA_034368785.1 Smithellaceae bacterium
GCCATGGCTTCGTCGATCAGGCTCAGGGGTTCAATCCCATGCACCTCCATGGGAAACATCATCATTGGGAAAACCACCATGTTCGGCAGGGGCATGATGGGTAAAATTTCGGGGATGTTGAACGATTTCGCAGTGTCTTCTGTTCTCTGCTCCGGCATGAAAATCCTCCATAATCCCAATGAAATGATCTGATGAACGATCCTTTTCAGTAGACTAACAGGTCACGACCGCTATCTTTCGTGTCTTTCTGATCGTGGAAAGCTTGGTCATCCGGATCTCCAGCAGCCCCTCCAGGTATGAGGCCGTAACTGTTTCCGTATCGATATCCGCTGTCAGGGAAAATGCCCTTTCAAAGGAGCCGTATGGTATTTCGGCAAGGTGGTAGCGGGCTTCTTGCGGGAGGGCGCGACGGTTTCGCCGGCCCGTTAACCTCAGTGATCGGCTGTTTATTTCCAGATCAATATCGGCGGCTTCCACGCCGGCAAGCTCCACCAGGATGATAAACGCATCCCGGTCTTCATAGATATCAATGCGAGGCCGCCAGCTTCTTTCCCGGTAGGCCAGAAAAGGGTTGAAGAGATGCACCATATCGTCGAATGATCTGCCGGTTCCCTCCTCGATATTGACGAATCCTTCGCCTATCCTTACCCTTATCCTAACGAGGTTCATCCTGTCTCTCCTTCCGGCGTGATGAAACGGTGGGGTACGTTTTCAATCGATGTTTACCGATAACATTTTATTGGTCCGATCGGCTAGCCGTTTCTTAAGGAATTGAGGTCTTCCTCCTCTTCTTTGATCACCTCACTGCAATAGAGGTATATGTGGTAGGATTCGAGGCCAATGACGGTTATCCCGGTGACGAAAACTGCCCAGAAATGATCGGTCAGGCTGCCGGAAAAATGATAAAAGGCGTAAAAGCTCACCAGATAGCCAAGATGGGCGAAGCCGCCATGGGCGCCGGAGGCGGTCATTATCCTCATAAAGGTCAGGATCAGGGCCGAGACAAGATAAAGCAGAAGAGCAATACTGATAAGATCAGCCGAGGGTGCCTCGCCCAGGTAAGTCCTTACGCCGTCAGGCAGAGAGGGGAGAAAACGGAATTCGTTTATTGCGCCAATACTGATGAGAATGAAAAAGATCAGAACAATAAGCCCCTTGAGTGATTTAACCTGGAGTAGCTGGATCTTCTTTTCAATATCCAGGCGTCTGCGTTGCTTATCTTCCCGGTGTCCGTCATCAGTTGATTCAGGGGATGAATTTGGCATAAGTGATTAGTTCAACGCATAAAATAAATGCTATCAGGAGCTAAACCTCTTCCCCCTTGTCGATTGAGGGGGACCCAAGGGGGGCGTGTTCGCTCGAGGGGCCAAGTGTTCCCCGCGAGGAGGCTGTCGCCCGTGTTAACTGCTGGATATTGCGGGCCAGCTGCCTTAGATCTCCCTTTATGGTGGGGAAAGGGAGGTCTTTTTCCCCCGCGAGCAACCCGCCCGTATAGGAGGAAAGCCGATTTATCGGATCAAAGATGTTCAGCTTGAGAAGCGCCGTTATCCCGGTAATGGTCAGTAGCAGGAGCAGGATGCCGAACATGACCATGCGGTTTAGCAGGGCCTTCAGTCCCTGCTGCAGAGGTGCCTGATCGAGGCCGATATCGAGGGTTCCCAGGATCTTCTGGTCAGGTCGATGGAAGTGGCAGGCGGCGGTGAAACAATCCGGTTCGTTATAAATGGGAGCGGTGATGGCCAGAATCTCCTGTCCCCGGTCGTTGATAAAACGCCTGGCCTGTTCCATCTTACCCAGAATATGGGCCGGTTCATCTCCCGTGTGGCATTCGATGCAGCCGGAGGCCTTTGTATCGACGCTACGATTTATTTCCGTGCCTTCCCGGGAAAACATGATGATCCCCTTCTTGTTGAAGATGCGGACGTGTTCTATCCCGGACGTCTGCCCGATGTTGGAGATAATATTTGCGAGGGTTTGCCGATCATCCTTGAGCATCGTCTGGCGCGTGGATTTAACGACCATCTGGGCCAGGTTTGTCTCATATTGGACCGCGCTCTGAATCATGTCCTGCTTTATCGCGACGTATAGCAGGATACAGGAGACCGACACGAAACCGGTCACCGCCAGGGCGACGGGCAATATTGCCTTTGCAGTAATGGACTTGAACATGACTCTCACCTTAAAATTGCCTGTTGGTGTTGGTTTATGGCTAAGACAGCACGAATGTTCTCCGGCGCTTTCCCCTCGGGGAAACTCGTCACAGCCGTTACTGTTCCCAAATACATTCCCTCGGCCATGCCTATCACCCCATGCGGAGAATTTCAATAGATTTGAGGCAATTCGTGTTGCAATCGCTCCGAGTGAGATGATAAGAAACAGTCATGAAGAGACCGGCGAAAATATTTAATAAAACCTTTCGTCTGAATAATTCGATCGGCATAAAATTCTTCTTTCTGCTGGTCGTCTTGCTGATGTTTTCTTTCGGAATTGTGACGTACATGAATATCCGTTTCTTTACTCAACTT
>JAXMLI010000183.1:0-3818 GCA_034368785.1 Smithellaceae bacterium
CTACCCCCCGGCGTTCGGGCGTCTGCGTGGCCCAGCGGACGTATTGTTCGATGATCTTCCCCAAGTCCGTTCGCCAGATGGGGCCGTGGTCCGGGGCGATATTTTTAAGATCCAGCCCCATTTTCTGCACCCGGTCGATCAGTTTAAGGACCAGGGGCGAATAGGGAAGAATGATATTGGCATAATACCTCCTGGCCTCCTCGGTCAGGATCGCCTCGTCAATCTCATCGTTGAACCGCTCAAGGGAGGCCAGGTGCATCCCGAAGGCGTCCTGTGAGAAAAGAAACCCTTCCTGGGGCAGATAGGTGAACATGCTGTCCGGCCAGTGGAGCATCCTCGTCTCCAGAAACGAGAGGGTCACGTCTCCCAGGGTGAGGCTTTCGCCGTCCTTGACCGGGGTGATCTCCCCAGTGAAACCGAACAGATCGCCCAGCGCCCGGGCGCCCAGCGTCGAGGCGAAGACCCGCTCGGGCCTTGTCTCCGCGATGATCTCCTTGAGGCAGCCCGAATGGTCCAGCTCGGCGTGATTTGAAACGATATAGCTTATCTCCTTTGGATCAACCAGGTGGGCGATCCGGGCCAGCATCTCGTCCTTGAAGGCGGCCTTGACCGTATCCACCAGAATCACCTTTTCGCCCATGATCAGATAGGCATTGTAGGTGGTCCCGCGCCCCGTGGTGTATCCGTGGAAGTCCCGGATATTCCAATCCACCGCGCCTACCCAGTAAACCTTTTCCGTTACCTTGACCGGCTGATAAAATGCCTTCATGCTCGCTTCTCCTAATTTTCTGTTCCGGGGCACGTTCCGATCCCTTCGGGCTTCCGGAACATGTCCCCGGCCGTCATTGTTTCTCCAGCAAATGGCCGGAACCATTAATCATCGCATGTCAGGCGGGACGCCTGACCTATAATAAATGGTCTCGCCTGAGGCATTCCTCCCGTCCGTAGGGGCGAATAATTATTCGCCCCTACCGTCTGCAGTAACGTTTTTTCCCATCAAAGCAAGCCCCAGGTCAAAGGCCTGGAGGTTGGCCTCCAGCTTGTCCTGGGTCATCATTTCCTTAACAATTTCCGTTAACCCGTCCCGGCTCAGGGGTAGAGCGGCCAGTCCCGCCAGGGCGCCGATCATGATAATATTCGCGAGGATCGGGTTCCCCAGTTTCATGGCCAAGGAGGTGGCATCGATAAACCAGGCGGCAGCGGAAAGACCGGAAATCGCCTCCCTGATCTCCGCCGGGGCGGGATAGCGCTCCTGGCCCGCGATGACCGCCGCGGGATAGACGGGGCGGGTATTGGTCAGGACCTTGACCTGCCGATTGCCATAGGCGGCAAGGACCCGGATGGCCTCGATGGGCTCCAGGGTCACCACCAGATCCGCATGTCCCCGCGGAATCTGGGGACTCCAGACGGTATTGGCCGATATGCGGACATGGCTCATCACCGATCCCCCCCGCTGGGACACCCCGAAGGTCTCCCCCACGGTGACCCGGAATCCCTGCCGGACCAGCATTCCGGCCAGCAGGCGGGAAGCCAGGACGTTCCCCTGACCGCCCACGCCGGTGATGATCAGATTGTACGGATCCTTCGTCAAAAGGGCCTTCTCCATGGCTCATGCCACCTCCCTTCTCTCAATGGCCCCGGTGGGACAGATCGAGGCGCATACGCCGCAGCCCGCGCAGATCACCTCGTCAATAATCGCCTTCCCTTTCGCATAATCGTTCATGAGGCCGGGGCAGCGGAAGATCCGGGTACAGAGGCGATTGCAGCCGCAGGCCTCGCTTACGCAGCGGTCCTCGTCCACCTTCATTTCGAAGCGCTTCTTCCCCTTCCGCTCGGGGCTCAGGGCGCATATCTGGCGCAGGATCAAGACCTTGGTCCCTTGCCCTTCGTCCTCCAAAATACCTGCCAGGGCCCGCCCCGTTTCCTCGAGGTCAAAGGGATCCGCATAAGCCACCTTCGCCCCGATCGCCTCACAGATCCGGGCGATGTCCACCGGAGGCGAATCCTCCCCCATCGCGTTCACGCTCAGGCCCGGGTGCGACTGGAATCCCGTCATCGCCGTGCCGCTGTTGTCAAGGATGATCATTAGGATCTTTGCCCGATGATGGACCGCGTTGATCAGGGCCGGGATCGCCGCGTGATAAAAGGTGGAATCGCCGCAGACCGTCAGCACCGGCTGATCAAATCCGAACTGGCCCAATTGGCCGAACCCGCCGGCCAAACCAATGCCCGAACCCATGGAATGGAGGGTCTTGAGGGCGCTAAAGCCGCAGGGAAACATGGCCATGGTGTAACAGCCGATATCGCCGCAGACGAAACCCTTCCGGCCGTCCAGTTGAAGTGCCTGATGGATGCTCCAGAAGGAGGCCCGGTGGGGACAGCCGGCGCAGAAGGTCTGTTCCCGGCCGGGGGCAAAAAGAAGGCTGAGTTCCCGGGCCTTTGCCTCGTAGTCGCTGGATATGGCCTGATATTCGAGGCCCAGGGCCTTGCCGATGGCGGCCATGACGAGATCCGGATTCAGTTCCCCGACGGAGGGCAGGGTCTCTTCGCGCTTGCCGAAGAAGGTCTTGATCCCCAACTCCCCCGCGCACTCGGCGGCGAGTACCTTCACGTTCTCCTCCAGGAAGGGAATCACCTCCTCCACGATCAGGACCTTATCCGCCCGGGCCAGGCGCCGCTTCACCAGATTCACCGGCAGCGGCCAGGTAGTGGCGAGCTTGAGGATCCCGACCCGACCCGCCAGACCCATGATCTCTACGGCTTCCCGGCTGTAAAGAAAACAGGAACTGCTGGTGATGAGGAGGAGTTCCGGTTCTTTTGGCCCCACGTAGCTGTTGAAGGGGCTCGCCTCGAAGATCTCCCCGGCCTTCTTCATCCTCTCCTGCTGGAGGCGGTGCTTGTATATGACCGGCGCGCTGACCAGGGGACCATTCTCCGAATCCAGAAAGGCCCCCTGGTTCCTGAAGAGGGCCTGGCGCTTCAAATCCTTCAATTTCCCCAGCCGCACATTGCCGCTGGCGTGGGAGAGGCGGGTTGTGCTCCGCACCATGACGATGGTTTTCAGTTCTTCCGAGAGTTCGAAGGCCCAGGCGGTCATATCCTTGGCCTCCTGAAAATCCGACGGCTCCAGGAGGGGTATCTCGAGCAGCCGCGCAAAATGGCGGGCCTCCCCCTCATTGACGCTCGAAAGCGCGCCCGGATCATCACAGGAGATGAGTACCATGCCGCCCCGAATCCCCGACCCCACCAGATGGAGGAGAAAATCCGAGGCCACGTTCACGCCGTTTTGCTTCATGGCGGTCAGGGAACGCAGGCCCGCGAACGAGGCCGCGGCGGCCACCTCGACTGCCACCTTTTCGTTTACCGACCATTCCACGTAGAGGTTTCTCGCCTTCGCCACCCGGGAAAGGTTATCGATAATCTCCGACGAGGGGGTGCCCGGATAGGCCGCGGCCACACTCAGGCCCGCCTCCAGGGCGCCCCGGGCAATGGCCTCGTTTCCCATGAAGAAATACTCTTTGCCTTCCGTCTCATCCAGCAATCTGGACATGGATTCCTCCGTTTTTGACGAAGCCGTCGGATTAAGCCTATTTTTCAACTTATTACGAGTTCGTCATTTTTTCACGAATGCCCGTTTAGAAAATTGCGTTTGTCCTTAACAGGTTCTTTTTGAGGCACACCGTCTTTGCCGGGCTGTGCAACTGAAACATCGTTTACCGGGCCTTCTCCCTCCCCTTCAAGGGGAGGCTTAAATCCCCAATCTCCCCTCCTTCAAGGGAAGGCTTAAATTCCCAAACTCCCTCCCCTTCAAGGGGAGG
>JAXMLI010000184.1:0-6034 GCA_034368785.1 Smithellaceae bacterium
GGGCCGTGCCTGATTCCTCCCCCTTCAAGGGAGACCTCAGGAGAGGCACTGCCTGATTCCTCCCCCTTCGAGGGGGAGGTTAGGAGGGGGATGGGGTTTTAGGCCTCCCCTTCAAGGGGAGGGAGAAGGCCCCGCAAAGACAGTGTGCCTCAAGAAGAACACGCCAAGGACAGGCGCAATTTGTAAACGGGCATTAGTGGTCGGAATACGTAATCGTAATTGCGGGAATACGGGCTCCGTTAAGGTGGAATTAATCGCAATTCGTGGGAAGGAGTGAGCTTCCAATCATGGAGGGTAGTATGAATAAGGATAATAAAAGCAGAAAAACATTCGTGATGTTTCTAGTTGCTTTTCTGGTGGCGTTTTTCATTATTTCGCTGGTGGAGGTGTTGCGTTCAACCCTCTCCCCGATTGTGCCGGAGGTGCAGAGCGTCTCGGCCATACCCACGAAGGAGGCGATACGTCCCGTTATCGGGGCGCCTTCGTCATTCGCCGATCTCGTCGATAAACTAAAGCCCGCCGTGGTGAACATCAGTACCACCCGGCTGGTCCGGCAGGGGGGGGGCGGGGCCTCCCGTTCGCCGCTCGACCGCTTCTTTTTCGGAGATGAGTTCTTCGAAAAATTTTTCGGCGACATGCCTCGACGGGAACATCGACAGCGCAGTCTCGGGTCGGGTTTTATCATCAGTTCAGACGGCTACATCTTCACCAACTATCACGTCGTGGCAAAGGTCGATAAGATTCTGGTGAAACTGTCGGACGGGAAAGAACTGGATGCCACGGTGGTTGGCCATGATGAGAAGACCGACATCGCCCTTATCAAGATAAAACCTGGCAATCATCTGCCGTTTGTCGAACTGGGGGATTCTGACGCGGTCAGAGTCGGTGAGTGGGCGCTGGCGATCGGGAATCCCTTCGGGCTGGATCATACAGTAACGGCCGGTATTATCAGCGCCAAAGGCCGGGTAATTGGCGCCGGACCATATGATAATTTTATCCAGACGGACGCCTCGATCAACCCGGGTAACAGCGGGGGGCCGCTTTTTAACATGGAAGGAAAGGTCATTGGCATTAACACGGCCATTGTGGCCCAGGGACAGGGAATCGGTTTTGCCATTCCCGCAAAGATGGCCAAGGATATGCTGCCGGACCTGAGAACAAAAGGGAAGGTAACCCGGGGCTGGCTGGGGATATCCGTGCAGGACCTGACCGAGGACCTGGCGAAGAGTCTCAACATCAAGGATATCAGGGGCGCCCTGGTGGCGGATGTCTTCAAGGGTGACCCGGCGGAGGTTGCGGGTATCATCGCGGGTGACGTGGTCATCGAGATTAACGGCCTGAAGATCAAGGACGCCCATGAATTGCTCGTTACCGTGGCCCCCTTTAAGGTGGGGGTGAAGGTGGAGCTGAAGGTCCTGCGCGAGGGCAAGGAAAGGGTATTTACGGTAACCATCGCGGAGCGAAAAGACCGCCCGGAATTGGTCGGCGATTCCTCTCAGGAGGAATATGGTCTGGCGGTCGGCGATATTACCCCGGAGATTGCCCAGCAGCTCGGGGTCTCCCCCCGGACCGGGGTGGTAATCGTGGAAGTCATGGACGGAAGCCCCGCTCAGACGGCGGGACTCAGGCCCAAGGACATTATTGTCCAGGTGGATAAGGTGAGAATCGGGAACCAAAAGGAATATATAGCGGAAATGGCCAAGCTGTCCGAGAAGCGGTCGGTGATGCTGTCCATCAGGCGCGGGAAACAGTCCTTTTTTGTGGTGCTCCGCCGCTGATATGCCGAAGCCTGGAAAGATAGCGGAGAGGGAAGCCTCTCCGCTAGTCCTCATCTATGATCTGCTCGACGGCCATTTCGGCGACCTTCGCTGGTGGCCGGCCAAATCTCCCTTCGAGGTTATCATAGGCGCCATCCTCACTCAGAATACTGCCTGGGTAAACGTGGAGAAGGCCATCGGGAACCTCAGGGAGCGACATCTTCTTTCCCCGGAGGCCCTGGCTCAGCTTCCGGAGGAGGAGCTGGCAGAGCTGATAAGGCCATCAGGCTACTATCGGCTCAAGACAAGGCGCCTCAAATCTTTTCTCAAGCTCCTCTTTGATCGTTACGGTGGGGACCTGGGGGCCATGTTCGCCCGGGAAGCCTGGGATTTGCGCGGGGAACTTCTGCAAGTCAACGGGATCGGAGAGGAAACCGCCGACTCGATCCTTCTTTACGCGGGGATAAAGCCTGTCTTTGTGATAGACGCCTACACCAGAAGGATCTTCTCCCGGCATGGCATTATCCGGGAGGGGGCTTCCTACGGTGATATCCAGTCCCTGGTCATGAACGTCATGGCCCCGGACGTCCGAAGCTATAACCAGTTCCACGCCCTGCTGGTGAATACGGCGAAACATTTTTGCAGAAAAAGGCCCGCCTGTTCCATCTGTCCCCTCTCCGTGCTACCGGGGAACCTCGTAGCTGATCCGTAAGATTGTCCATTCGGTACCCCTTCCGGGCAGGAAAAGAAAGCCCCGGCAAGGGGTACAATCATGCTAAACATAAATAATATTAAAGAGATATAAGCAATTGTTTCACGTGAAACATTCCCTTGCCCCTGGAGGGCCACGCTCAGTCGTGGCCGCAATAAAAACCAAGGCGGACGCGACGGAGCGCGTCCCTCCATCAATCTCCAGGCCGATGCCGGCGCTCAGCCCCTATACCCGGGATGAATTGCTGGCTTGCCGCCGTCCTTTTCCGGGGGAATTTGAGATAGGGCCTGATCTTCTGGTTAATGTTCTTGCCGGTGCCGTCATAGTTGAGGGTGACGACGGGAATACCCGTATATTCCTCGATGCGCGGCGCCATCGCCTCCGTAATCAACCCCGCGCAGCAAAAGGCCGGGTTGGTCTGCACAAACAAGGATATGTCCGGGTAATGCCTGGTCAGGGCGTTAATCTTGATTAAATTATCGGCGGATTCACCGCAATGCTGCACGTTGACGTGGAAGTGATCGTATATTTCCGTATAATCAATTTGGGCATCCAGGGCCGGTTCATCAAGCAGTTCGTTAAAGATTTTATAATAGCCTTTTTCCAGTTGATTCACGAGGGCGATCAAGGTTTTCGCATAGATCACATTCATGAATTGACCCTCCATAAACCAGCGTCGGATATAGGGGTTCGCCACCAGTTTGGCAAACTCATTAAACGGAGTGGAGATAACCTCGCCGCCGTATTCTTCGATGCAGTGTACCAGGTCCTGATTGAAGACATCGTTATCGCGGGCGTATAAATCCCCGAAGATGGCCACCTTAGGCCGCTTTCCAGGATTCGTCTTTATTTTCTTAAACATGCCGATAACCTTGCTTAAATCGTCGTCTTTAGGTCTGCCGCCCAGCAAAGTGTTGTAGAGGATGGCGAGCGATTGGGCGATTACCCTGTCCGTCATCCCCTTTTCCCTTTCGTAGGGCCTTATCTTGCATCCCAGCTTGCGCACCATCCCGCTGAACATGTAAGCGAAATAGGCCTCGATCGAGGCCTGAATGGAGATATCGGCCAAAGAGAGGTTGCCGATATAAACCTCCACCTTCTCCAGTCCCTTGCCTGCTGTTTCCAGGAGACTCTTGATCTGTTGGGGATACATCCGGATGTTGCAGGCAACATGGCTTTCAAAGCACCAAACAGTTGTTTGCGCAGGATCGAGAAGATTCTCTTCAATATAATCAATGTAGCTCTGGGCGATGAGATTGACGGGAAGGCACTGGCCTTTATTGGCGCGCAGCCCGCGTTGTATCGCCTTCTCCGTGAGGGGCGCCATGCGGGCATCGATTCCCTCTTTGATAAATACGGCCTCCAGTAATTTTGCGCTGAGGGGATCAAAGCAGGGAAAGAGCAGGGTCCGGTCCTTTATTCCGGAACTGCTCGGCGAGCTGGATTGGCTTGCGCGGATGGGCGTGGGACGAAGCGATTGATTTTTAGCGTGATTGCGGAAGGAGCGCAACGCCGCCTCAATGCGCGTTTCATAACCTATATTGGAATCATGATCATCGAGTTCTAGGATTAGATAGGGCTTGCCATAATCGTCCATGATCCGCTTAAAATAGTCGATGGCAAAAGAATCCGGGCCGCACTTGAAGGATGTGACGTAAACCGGATAGAGCCCCCTGGTCCGCGCCGCAAAAAGAGCGGCCTTTAAAATCTCGGCAGGATATTTCCAGTGGATCCTTTTGAGCAGTCGCTCAATTTCGGACAAATCCTCCTCATCGGAGGGCAGCATGTCCTGATAGAAGGTTTTGATGTTGAGATTGCCCAAAATATCCGGGATTGCCTTGTTCATCGTATTTTGTAAAATACAGTAAGGTCTGCCCAAAAGGGCCACGCTTATCTCCTCGCTGCCGGGCATTTCACGCTTGTAGATGTTGATTAGATTGTCGCGGCCTTCCTGATAAAACGAGAGGGCGGCCTCGTAGGCATTATAAATCTCCCAGTAGCCGGCCGCTATAATTGGTTTCAGCTGGGAGAAGAGTTCGATCCTTGATTGAAAGGAACGGTGACTGATAACGGGCATGATCGCCTTATTTTTCAGCGGCAGGTTTTTTATTCCCATCGCGAGGGTCGCGGCAAACTGGGTGCAATAGCAAAAATACCGGTAGGCATCTTCTTGATGTTCCGTCGCCTCCAGATAAACGGGTAGAAAAATATAGTCGCATTTGTCGGCCAGATACTGGACGTGACCGAAAAAGGCGGCCAGCGGTGTGCAAAATTCGGCGCCCGCGATCTTTTTTCCGGACTTGACGGCATTTTTGTAGTCCCCGCTCGTCAGTGTTTCCACGCCGAGGTTGCTGAAGAAATGCCTCCATAACGGCATTTCTTCAGCAAGATATAAGGCGTCGGGAATCCCAATCTTCACCTGCTGCTTGAACGAAGCGGTCCTCCTGCCGACCCGGAAAACTTTAGCCCTTTCTTTAATCAGACCATATTGTCTCTTTGTGGACCCGACATAATGTTTTGTGTCGTAATCACGGCCACAGAGAAACCCAAAGGCGACCGAGTCGCCTTGCACCGCGACCTTGATGATCTTGCAGTTGTTATGACAGAGCTCACATACTTCATGGTCAACCGGGATGGTCTCACGATGGAGGTCAAGACCGCGAAAGGCGGAATTCTTTACCGCATTATCCGCGAGAATCAACGCGCTTCCCAACGCCCCAGTCAAGTGGCAGAAAGGGGAAACAAAAATAGGCTTTTTCAGGCGTTGTTCAAAGGCGGCAATTAACGCCTGATTGCGGGCAGTGGCGCCTTGAAAACAAATTCGGCTGCCGATATTGGCCTCGACGGCCACCTTGGCCAGGTAGTTCTCGCATACCGAGTGCAGAACGCTTGCCATTACCTCATTAACCGAATAACCTTGGGCGAGGTAGTTGTTCACGTCGCGTTCCATAAAAACAGTGCAGCGGTCGCTGGAAATCGGAGAAGGGGTATTGATGGCCCGCGCGGCATATTCACCAAGCGGCACCCCGAGCCTTATGGCCTGTTCCTCGATGAAGCTGCCGGTACCCGCGGCGCAAACATTATTCATGACCGAGGAGATGACCATGCCGTTTTTCATGGTAGTGAATTTGGCATCCTGCCCGCCAATCTCGATAATCGTATCCGTTTCATTATCAAGTTCATAGGCGGCGCGCGCGTGCGCCGTGATCTCGTCAATGACGTGGTCAGCGTTTACGATCCGGCCGATGAACTTGCGACCCGAGCCGGTAGTGCCGACGCCGTGGAAAATAAAGCTGACCTCCTGTCTTAAGGCAATATCTTCCAGGGCCTCAAACAGGGCTTGCAAGGCCTTGATCGGATAGGCCGAGGTAACGGTATAAAGACCAATGATCGCCCCTTTGTTTTCATTGATCAATACCGCCTTCGTGCTGGTGGACCCGACGTCAATGCCCAGATAGACGGCCTGTCGCCTCTCAAGAGGCGCGTAGATCTCCACCTCAACGCCCGCGTGGCCTGTTTTTGGCGTGTAGATATAGCTATCGACTGTGACGAATTCGGGCCGCTT